>NZ_JABKBZ010000006.1:0-134724 GCF_013166635.1 Lentimicrobium sp. S6
CTCTTCCCTTTCCGAACAGAGAAGTTAAGACCGCTAGCGCTGATGGTACTGCCAATGGTGGGAGAGTAAGTCGTCGCCACTCCTTTATAATAGCAAGTTCAATTTTTTTGAACTTGCTTTTTTTATACCCCTATTTTTTTATTCTTTTTCACAACTAGAATAAGCTCAAAGCACTATCTTTGCTCGCTAAAAGTAAAAACTTGCAGCGTAAAATAATCATAAGTCTTTTATTTATCATTCTCTTCATATTATTATGGAGAAGCTGCGAACCTGATCAAAAACATCCTCAAGAAGCACCTCAAATACCAATGGTTGAAACTCCTCCAAAGTTTTACATACAGGAAAGTGGTATATATCTTTTAAATAAGAATTGGGAGGAAATCCCGTTGGATAGTCTGTTGAGGACAGAACCTCATATAGAATTACTCCCTAGCCATTTTAAAGAAATTATTTTTATTACATCACAAGGCGATAGTATTCAATTTTCAATAGAAAAAATTTACAGCAAAGAACCTATTATATTTTTTAATAGAAATAAGGCTCCATTTCTTAGCAATAGAAAAGGTTATAATAAGAGTAGGTCATTTTTCTTTTCAGACTTAGTTCAAAATAAAGATACTTATATTCTAGAAAAAACCCATCATGTTTCACAAACTGTAATTGACGAAAAAACACCAATAAAGGCTGAAGAAAGAATATTATTTGCTTACGAATCCATCAAGTCTAAAACAATTGGATCATTGGATATTCCAACCATAAAAAGATCCCTCGAAAAGAAACAAGAACTAGAATTAGCAGATCGAAGTTTATATTATCCTCTTCTCAATTATAATCAATTTATTGAGCTTGGCTTTGATAATGATTTTTGGGACTATACCGATTATTACTATACAAATGGAGTATATTTAAGCTATAGCCATCCATTTTTTGTAGAATCTCCTCTCTCCTATTTACTAGTTTCAAATGGGAAAAGCGGTATAGATTACTATGGCATCACACTTGTACAAAATATGTATACTGGAATTCAACCTAAAGTAGATTCCATTGTGCCAGATGACAGACCATGGGCAGCTTATACCATGTTGGGGCAAAACTTAATATCCTTTGACTCAAAAAACAAGATGCAACATTATTCTGAAATCAACTTTGGAGTAGTAGGCCCTTATAGTGGAGGTGGATTTATACAAGACTTGGTTCATACCATCTTACCCAATAACTCACCTCCACAAGGGTGGCATAATCAAATTAATACAGATTATATCATAGATTACCAATATAAATTAAGAAGCCTCCTCTATGAAAATTATCAATTTGAATCCTATTTAATAGCGGGAGCTCAAATTGGTACACTTAGAGATAATCTGAAATGGGGATTTGGAGGGAAATATGGAAGTTTTATTCCTTTCTACCAAGATATAACGGCCTATAATCGAAAAAGATTATCACCTACTTTCCCTAGAAAAATACGCTTTAATTTCCTTATAGAAATAGAGACACAATTAATTGGATATGATGCCACTTTACAAGGCGGAGTTACCGACAGAAGAAGTGTTTATGTTATTCCTCCAGGGCAAATAAATAGATTTGTCATTGAAGGAACAGGAGGGTTAGTTCTATCTTATGGTCGTTTTGAATTACAATTTATTCAACATTGGAAGTCCAAAGAATTCAGAACAGGTAAAGATCATAAATACGTCAGTGTCCGATTAAAAACTGCATTTTAACGATTGTTAACTTCCCTTGATAATTAATAGAATTAACTAGTTCCTTTGTCAAATTTTTTTTTTACATTACATCATATTATGAGTAAAAACAATTCCTGCTTAAAAGATTCATATGATGTAGTAATCATTGGTGGAGGTATCAGTGGACTTACATCCTCTGCCTTATTGTCAAGGGTAGGTTTATCGTGCTGTGTCATCGAAATGGATGCTAGACCTGGTGGATATCTAGCTGGCTTTGATAGAGGTGCATTTCGCTTCGATTCTTCTATCCACTGGTTAAATAACTGCGCCGCTGAAGGATGGGTAGGAAGGATTTTTGATATTATTGGTGATGATTATCCAAAAGCAAAAATACAAAAGAACATCCGACGATTCATCTCTAAAGACTTTGACTATTTAGTCACAAATTATCCTGATAATCTCAAAAATCAATGGATAAAGGAATTCCCTGAAGACAAAAAAGGAATTACTCGATTTTTTCGAGATGCTAAAAGGATTTCAAAGTCTTTTGATGATTATATCAACTTGAGTAGGACTATGGATACCATGGGCGTTTTTGAAAAAGGTATTTATGGATTAAAAATGTTGAAATTTGCTATCCCATTTATACCACATCTAAAATATTCAGGAGAGGAGGGCATTAGCAAAGGCCTATCAAAATACTTTTCTAATCCTAAACTACAAAGTGTATTCTGCACGGAACCAGACTTACTATCCTGCTTAATTCCAATTTCTTGGGCCTATTCCAATAATTTCCAGACTCCTCCAACTGGTGGTAGTCAAAGCTTTCCTGAATGGTTAGTTCATTCAAGTAAAGAAATGGGTGCTGAGATATGTCTAAAATCAAAAGTTATAGAGATTCTAACTCAAAAGAATAATGTAAAGGGGGTGAAAGTCCAATTTAAATCAGAAACTAGGGAAATAAATGCCAAATATGTAGTTGCTGCCTGTGATGCAAGTTCCTTATATTCCAAGCTTCTTCCGAGTACTGAAGAAAATCAAAAAAAATCTAAGCAAATAGAAGATTCAGAAATGTATGCATCTGCACTAAGTGTTTCTATAGGATTAGATTGTAAGGCTGAGGATTTAGGTTTTGGTGAAGAAAATATTTATTTGGCAGACTCCTCATTAAATAGGGCTGAATTGGATAGTGGAGATCCTAAAACTAGCGGAATGCATATAATTGCATCATCGGTCAGGGATAAATCATTGGCTCCTTTATCAAAGGGCACACTCACCTTATTTATCCCAGCTTGGATTGAGCAGAATAATTATTGGGCTTGTGTTAGAGACGAACATGGCCAATTTAAAAGAACAAAAGCTTATAGAGATTTGAAAGCTGAATATGCCAATATTTTAATAGATAGAGTTAGAGATTCCATTGCACCTAATATTAGAGATCATATTGAATATTTGGATGTAGCCACTCCTATTACACTGCTCAGATATACTGGAAATAGAAATGGTAGCATGATGGGACAAAAGCCTGGTAAGAAAAATATGCAAGCCAATGTAGCTTCCTATAAAACACCCTATAAAAACCTTTATCAAAGTGGTCATTGGGCTGATTTAGGTGGCGGGATTTTAATTGCCATGAAATCTTCAGTCAATACGACTCTAATGATTCTTAAAAAGGAAAAACCAATGCATTTCAAATTATTAGCCAAATATATCGATGGAAAAATCCCTCTATCTCAACTGAAAAGTTTTCAGGATTGGAAATTATATGATAACTCATGGGTTCAGGAACTCACTCCTGCACAAAAGTTAGGAACAGAGAAATAACACATTCGATTATTGAATTTTGAGAATCCCCTGAATAATTGGTGTTAACCCTGCAAAGAAAAACTCAACCGCAATAACCATCACTATCAATCCCATTAACTTCAGCATAATTTTATTTCCAGTCTCCCCAAGGAATTTAATAATCGTTCCACCACTGATATAAATAACTAGAGTTAATAGCATGGTTATTATAATTGTCCCTATTAGAATAGCCTTTAGCATAAGCGTATCAGAATCTTGCATCAATACAATAGAGTTTGTAATTGCCCCAGGTCCAGCAATCATAGGTATTCCAAGGGGAGTTACCGCTATATCATCTACATATTCCTTTACTTCATTGGGATTTATGCTTTTCAAAGAACTCAAACGAGCGTTTAACATATCATAACCCATCATAAAGAATATAATTCCACCCACAACTCTAAAACTATCTACAGATATACCAAAAAACTGAAATAGCATTTGTCCTCCAAAAGCAAATATTAATAAAGTAATAAAAGCAGTAATAACAGCTTTCAATGCCGTTCTTGCCCTCTCCTTTTTATTCAAGTTCGCTGTCATGGTCAGAAATACTGGCATGGATCCCAAAGGATTAATCAAACTAAAAAAGCTTGTGAAGTATAATAAAGCGACTGTGAATAAATCTGTATATCCAGCGTTCATGAGTATTTTTTTTGCAAATGTAAAAAAACGGCCTGATAAATATCAGGCCGTGCAAAAATTATCTCACTAATGTGACTATCCCTTTATATAGATGCTCATTATTAAACGAATCCTTTACTCTAATAATCCAAGAATAAACTCCCAAAGGTGCTTGCTCTTTTGATGACGTTTGGAAATCACCTTTCCAATGCTCCAATGGATCTTTAGTCTCAAATAATAACTCTCCCCAACGGCTATATATTAAAAACTCATAATCAGTACCTTGGAAATAGGAACCTACTGGCCCAAACGCATCATTCAATCCATTATCGTTTGGTGAAAAAGCATTTGGCATATAGAATGAGAATACCGGATCAACGAATAAGGTATTAGATATAGTATCCACACATCCATTCTGATCTTGGATAGTTAATAAAACTCTAAAGCTTCCAGTATCTTGATAAATATGCATTGGATCTAAGCCAATGGTATCATTATTATCACCAAAATCCCAATGATAGTATTCTACAGGTGAAACTGTACCCATACTTCTATCATTAAAATAAACTTCAGGCTCTCTAATACTTGGGTCTTCAGGGTAATATCCAAAGTCAGCAATTGGTTTGTCGAAAACGTTGAAACCACTAATGCTATCAATACCTGAACAACCTAATTCACTCACCACTCTCGAAATAACATTATAATTACCAATCTCTAATTGATGATGCAAACTGTCCACATCAGTATAAACGGTGTCATTGAAGCCAAATATCCACTGATAATAAGCAATATTACCCTCCTCTAATAAGGCCGTATCTCGGAAAAATATTTCATTTTCTGGCCCACAACCAAAGTCTCGATCGGCAAATAAGTGATTTAATGGAGAAGGATTAATATTAATATCCCTATCTGTTGAATTGGTACATCCTGAATCTGAAATCGCAATTAAACTGGGTTGATATAAACCACCATACTCATACCAATAAGCAGGATTCTGTAAATATGATGTATCTCTTTCGGAATACTGATCTCCGAAAACCCATCTCCAGCCTACAACTTCGCCATTAAACACCCATGAATGGTCAATAAAATGGATGGAATCGCGACTACACATTAGATTCTCTTGAATGTCAAAAGCTGCATTTGGCGTTTCATTTACATAAAGCCCTTTTGTGGTTCCTACCGTAAAATCACCAAATTCGTTGGTGGCAATTAGTTTCATTTGCACATCCTTCATTCCAACAGTTGTATAAGTATGATATACAGTATCACCTGACTCAATAGGTAATTCATAGATAACTCCATCCCCAAAGTTCCATATGATAGAATCAATAGTTACTCCTTCATTATTCACAAATGAATGATTGATAAATTGAACTTCTTGTCCTAAACAAGCAGGATTGCTAAATTGGAAACTCAAATCGATACAACTCTCTCGTTCAACTACAAACTCAGTAGTTTGAATACAACCATTAGAATTGGTTAAGCTTATAGAAGCTATATACTCATTTGCTCCTGCTGGATAGTTATGTTCGAGAGGATCTGGATAATTACTAGAGTTAAAAGTTTCATAGGTACCATCCCCATATTCGAAATGGTAAAGGATAATAGAATCAGCATTGGCTATAGAATGATTATAAAACTTACTAGGATCACTACAACTGGCTTCTGGAATAAAATAATCAACAATTGGAGCGGGATAAACCTTCACTGCCTGGTTGATAACTATGGTTTCACATCCACCATCATCTACTCCAATTAAGGTAGCATAGAAAGTTCCTCCAGCAGGATATTGATGATAAATAGTATCACTATGAACAATAGTATCGGTATTATCACCAAAGAACCATTGCCATGTAGCCACCTGATCGTTCTCAGGTTGTATGAGCTCAGCAATTAATCGCGTTTCTTCTCCTTCACAAACTATATTGGAAGTGAATGCTATTTCCATACTTGGTTTTACCTCCACTGTATTCATAGCGGTATCTTGACAACCAAATTCATCTGTTATAATCATTTCCACATCATAAAACTGCCCTGTTTCAATATAAGAATGCACTGGATTTTGGTTATAAGCGAAAGCTTCATCACCAAAATTCCATTGCCAAGCTATTCCATTTGTTCCAGCAAGGTGTGCAGTAGTATCGAAAAAGTGAATAATTCCAGTTTGACAAGCTGTATCTGCATGTATAAAGCCAGCGATTGGAGTAGGTCGAACTTCAAAATAACGATAGAAGTAGGCACTTTGACATCCTAGTGTATCATAAACGGAGAGTGAGACTGTAAAATCACCTATATTTTCGTAGCTATGGAATACATTAGGGTTTTCCGGTGCATTAATGACTAACTCATCAGAACCATCACCAAAATCCCAAACCCAAGTAACTATTTCATTATTTTCAGTAAACGACGAATCACTAAATAAAACGGGCACATTCTGACAACTTGCATTTCCTAATTTAAAGAATGCAGTTGGGGCCGGAGAAACAATCACTTCTTGGATAATCTCACCCGAACAGCCGGATGTATCGGTAATAGTTAATATCACATCATAAATTCCAGCTTCAGTATAGGTGTAGGTTGGATTTTGAAGACTTGAAGTATCATTTAAACTAGTTGGATCATTAAAGTTCCAGAACCAAGCGGCTATACTATCTACGGCTGAAATGGATTCATCTGTAAATTGAATAGGCGTGCCTAAACAAGATGTTTCGTAGCTAAAGGCTGCTGATGGCCCATTAGAAATGGTTAATGGAACCCAAGTAGTATCTTTACAACCATAAGTATTTGTAATCATTAATTCCACGAGATACTCCCCTGAATTTTCATAAGCATGGAATAAATTTACTTGTAGATTGGTATCTACGACTACACCATCTCCGAAATCCCAAACCAGTTGGGTAATCAAACCTGTTCCGGCATCGGATGTTGGAGAAAATTGCAATAAAGTATTTTCACATTCCACACCACCAGTAATTTGGAAACTAGCTTGAGGAGCCTCATAAACAAAAACATCTAAGCTGACACAGTCTGATGAGCCACATACTCCACTATAACTAGCCCAATTTGCAGTAAACACTTGGGACTGAGCTGGACGAGCAATTCTTATGGAGTCGCCTTTTGGAGATAGTTTTTTCATATCTACCTCAGGGATAGTATCATTACCACAATAGGGACCATAGAACCAAACTGCTTCGAAGCCACTTCCACCTTCTAATACCAAAGTAATAGAATCAATAGTATTATCACAAATTAAATTCTCAAGCACGTGCATTTGAATGGGTTCAATTGGAGTTGGAGGTACATTTATTTGAATGGTTATACAGTCTGTACTGTCACAAATAGTTTTCCATTTGGCAAAATATACGGTGGTATCTTGTGGACTTGGAATACTAATAGAGCTTAAATTAGTCACTGCAACTATAGGACCATCACAACTATCCTTAGTCCAGGTTATTTCATCACCCTCCCCTCCTACTGCTGTTAAGGTAATATTTGCTACCGAACCACTACAGAAATTATTATGGCTAGTATAAACACTATCCATGATTATGGGTTGTGGATATACTGAAATATCAATATCAACACATTCTGAAACTTCACAAGGTGTGGCCCAATAAGCGTAGAAGGTAGTATCTGTGCTTGGAGCTGGAATAACAATGGTATCTCGCATAGGAGATTGATAATAGAAAGAACTAGGATCAAGTTCAATCCCTCCACAATAATCGGAGAACCAAACTACAGAATCTCCACTACCACCATTCATTACCAATTGAATTTCTGACAAGTTACCCGCACAAAGAGCATTGGTATCACTGATGATGGTGATAGGATCAGTAGTTGGAGGATAAATGATAAGTTCTGTGCTTTTACATGCAGAGACTCCACATGGAGTCACCCATTTCGCAAAATAAGTAGTATTTACATTTGGAGGAGGCACTTTAAAATCATTACCATTTCCTAGGAAAACTCCATTATTACAATTTCCAGCATACCATTCAATTTTAACACCACTTCCTCCTTCTACAATTAATGTAATAGAATCTGCAGAACCAAAACAAATGGTTGAGGGGAAAGTATAGGCTGTATCAGCAGCTATTGGATCTGCAAAAACATAAACCTCTACAGCAATATTTCCACCTACCTGCTCACATGGAGTAGCTCTGAATGGATAATATATTGTATTTACTGTTGGAGGAATAATTTCGATAGTATCACCAGAAGCACTCATTACATTTAAAATACTATCTATTGGTAACGGATATAATCCTAAAGAATCGTAATGCCATATTACAGAATCTCCTCTTCCACCGAAAGCTCTTAATTGTAATTTGTTTAATGTATTTCTGCAGAAGAAATTAGAATCAGCATCAGCAATAGCTACTGCTTCAGCTGGCGGTGTAACTCTTACTCTTACACTTTCTGTACAACCAGACTCACCACAGTCGTTAATCCAATTGGCAAAATAAATAGTAGTAGTATCAGGAGTTGGGATATGTAAAGGGGCACCATTGGTTTGGCCCACTACTAATCCAGTACAAGAATCTTGAGTCCATTCTAAAATGGAACCATAATTACCACCTGTAATAAATAAGGCAATAGAATCTTGATCTTCATTACAAACCACATCTGGAGTCGCCCAAGCGTTATCGGGTAAAGTTGGATTCTGATTCACCACAATATAATTATCGGCACATATATCACTAACTCCACATTCTGTTTCCCACTGTGCAAAATAATAAGTGGATACTTCAGGAGCTGGTATTACAATTAATGAAGAATCTCCATTTGCAGTTAGAATCTCTGGACTATTACCTCCACATGAGGTCTCAAACCAATTCACCCAAGTTCCATTTCCTCCAATAGCTTCTAGGGTTATTGTTTCTATAGAATTCACACAAATCTCTGGATCACTAATTTGAATCACAGAAACATTTTGAGGAGCTCCCTCTACTAATGTGGTGGCTGTATATTGATTTGAACAACCTGTATTTATATCTTGGTATTGATATACAATATCATGATACCCTATACCTGCCACAGAAGGTAGAAATTGAGCGCTACCATCTCCATTATCAGTTATACCAGCTCCAGAAAAAATTCCATATCCAGGATAATTTCCATTGATGGTAACTTCTGCTCCTGCAATACAATATATGGCTTCCAAATCTAGTATTTCAACTATAGGTCGGTCATGTACTGTTATAGTTTGCATAGCGGTATCATAACATCCACTAATAGGATTGGTATAGGTGTAAATAATATCATGTATACCTGCTCCAGCGTATTCTGGATGGAAAATATAATCACCAGTTGGTAATAATATAATCCCTGGACTCCCTGTATAGGTACCTCCACTTGGTGTTCCAGTATTTAAATAGAGAATGAAATCATAAATACAAACATCAGCATAAGGAGGTAGTTCTACTATAGGTAGTTCAATAATATTTAAACTAACTGGAGTAGGATTACTCTCACAACCGGTAATAGTATGAATTTGTGTTACTGAATACTCGTAAACTCCAACATTGGTCATTCCAGTAGCATAAGTATTTCCAGAATGGATAGAATCACCAAGGCTATCATACCAGATTAATTGGAATCCAGGTTCCCCTAGAGCTGTTAGATCTGGAACTGTTTCACTAAAACAAACATCCACATCAGTTGCTATTGGTGCATTTGGAAGCTCAATGATATTTACATCTTGGAAATATGTAGATTCACAAGAGTTTAAATCATTATAAGTATAAGATATGGAATAAATATTATTTTCTATCAAACTTGAAGGACTAAACAATGCGGTTCCATCTCCATTATCTGTGACACCACTTCCAGTGAAGTAACCAGAACTTTGTGCATCTGGTAATGGATCTCCTGTGATTAGAATATCTCCATCATTTACACAATAATTAGATTCTAAACCTAGAATTTGTACAATTGGTAAAGCATGAACATTTACCAATTGTATTTCTGAATTATCACAGAAATTAGGGTCAGAATAGATATAAGTAATTTGAATATTCAAGCCTGTTCCAGCCAAAGCAGGATCAAAGCTTGCAGTTCCATCACCATTATCTGTTATTCCTAAACCAGTGAAGATACCTTCTGGTGCATGATTACCCACTAAAGTAGAAGTGGTTCCATCAATGCAATAATCAGTATTAAGTCCAGAAAATGAAACTGTTGGTAAAGCATGAATAATGGTTTGTTGAATTGATGTATTGCTACATAAATTACCATCAGAATAGGTATAAGTAATTTCATAAGGTCCACCAATACCTGCTGAGGATGGATTAAAGATAGCAGTTCCATCTCCATTGTCAAAAATACCAACTCCACTAAAACTACCTCCTGGAGCATGATTTCCTGTTAATATTACTTCTGAATGATCAACACAATATTCAGGATTTAAAGTTCCAAAAGTAACTGTAGGTAAATCGTATACTTGAGTTTGACTAATTACAGTATTTGAGCAGCCATCAGGATTGGTAAAAGAATACTCAATATCATAGGGACCACCAATTCCGGCTGAAACAGGATCAAATATGGCTGTACCATTAGCATTATCAGTTATCCCAGGACCAGAAAACTGTCCAAATGGCGCTTCACTACCGGTAATTAAGATTGGGCTTGCATTTACACAATACCCAATATCTAAACCAGAGATACTAATACTAGGTGCTGGAAATACGGTGGTTTGTTGTGTGTCAGTATTTGTACATGTATTTTCATCCGAAAAGGAATACATAATATCGTAGGGTCCACCGATTCCTGCTGCTATAGGATCGAATATAGCAGTTCCATCTCCATTATCAGTAATACCAGGACCTGAAAACAAACCAGTACTTAATGCTGAAGGAAGAGGATTTCCTGTTAATATAATAGAAGAAGCATCGTGACAATAGCTAATATCTAATCCATTAAAACTTACAGAAGGAAGAGGGTTTACATTAATAATAATTGGATCTGATACAGGACTGGCACACATATTAAGATCCGAAATCATAACGGTATAAGTTCCTGCTGTGCCAACTGTAATGGTTTGACTTGTCTCTCCAGTTGACCATAAATACTCATCAGCAACAGAAGATGTTAAATCAACACTCTCTCCTTCACAGAAAGTAGTTGGTCCATTTGCTGTAATCACAGGTTGAGCAGGAAGAGGATTTACCGTTACTGTACTTAATTCAACTAATGAACCTGCACAAGCATTTCCACCAGTCGCCAATACATTATATATAGTAGTTAGAGTTGGACTGACAAAGAATTCTAAGTCGAAACCTGTACCTTGAATAGCAGTTCCAATATTACTATTGTCAGCATTTAATCTCAATTGATAGCTAACCCCAAGTTCAGAATTTAGAATAATAATTGAAGCTGTTTCTCCCACACAAATCTCATCACTAGTCACTGTTAAATCTAAATCGGGAGTTGGAAGAACAGACACCACTGATTTATCTAATAACTCAATATTACAAGCATTGCTGGTTGTAGCATAAATATTATAAACAGTACTGGTTGTTGGATTAACATCGAATGTTAAAATACTACCATCCCCTGTTTGCGCCGTTCCTATTGGGCTATCATCACTATCTAATCGTAACTGATAGCTGATTCCAATTTCAGAATTATAAAGTAAAATACTTGCCGTTTCAGTGGCGCAAATGGTAGCATCATCAACAATTAAACTGGCATCAGGTAATGGATAAACAGTCACATCTGCTTTTTGATTTAATTCAACGCTACAAGAATTTCCACCAGTGGCTAACACATTATATAAGGTAGAAGCAGATGGAGTCACATAGAAAGATAAATCTCCGCCATTTCCATTGAGAGGAATTCCAACAAGAGTATTGTCACTATCTAAGCGCAATTGATAAGAAACTCCTATCTCAGAAGTATAAACTATAATTTCTGCAATTTCATTTTCACATATTGAAGGAGAACTCACCGCTAGGGTTTCATCTGGTGATGGGTTTACTGTTACTAAAGCTCTATCTAATAATTCAGTATCACAGCTATTGCTAGTATTAGCCAATACATTAAATAATGTGGTAGTATTAACAGCAACATTAAAAGTAATTGTTCCACTATTTCCAGAAATGGCAGCCCCAACATTAGAGTTATCACTATCTAAACGCAATTGATAGCTAACTCCTGGCTCTGAATTATCCACACTAATAATAGCATTTTCACCAAAACAAACGGTAGGGTCACTAACTGTTAGCGTATTGTTAGCCAAAGGATATACCTGTACGATGGATTTATCATTTAATTCTATGGAACAAGCATTGGCATCGAATGCTAAAATATTATAAGTGCTTGTTGTTAATGGATTATCGTGGAAAACTAGTGTTCCACCATTTCCTGATAGAGAACTTCCTATATTGGAATCATCACTATCTAATCGTAATTGATAATTCACTCCCAAAACAGAATTGAATAATACAATATCAGCTTGTTCACCATAACAAATGGCATCGTCACCGACAGTTAGCGTATGATCTGGCAATGGGTTAACTGTTACATTAGGTTTATCGATGAGCTCCACTGCGCATGCATTTACATTATAGGCATACACATTATATGTATTAGAAATATTGGTATTCACATTTAATAGAATATTTCCTCCAGTACCTGAAACAGGGACTCCAACATTAGAATTATCACTATCTAATCGTAATTGATAAGTTACTCCCAATTCAGAATTATATAGTGTAATAGAAGCTGTTTCACCAAAACACACATTGGCATCATCCACAATTAAGTGAGCATCTGGTGCATCAAAAACAGTTACTGTCGATTTAGTGATTAACTCTGCCGAACAACTATTAGAAGAAGTTGCTAAAACATTATAAATAGTTGTTGATGTTGGGCTAACGGAAAAATTAATATCATTCCCATTTCCAGGAATGGCAGCTCCAATATTGGTATTATCACTATCTAATCGTAATTGATAAGTTACACCAGCTACTGAGTTAGACAAGGTAATAACAGTTGATTCGCCAGCACAAGCTGAAGGACTAGTAAGTCCTAAAGTAACATCTGGTGTTGGATTCACTTGTACCACTGATTTGTCTATCATCTCATTTGAGCACATATTGGCATTTGTTGCCAATATATTATATGACGTTGTATTGATAGGAGAAACATTAAAAAGAAGGTTGGCCCCATTTCCAGGTTGTGCCGTTCCTACAGGACTGTCATCAGCATCTAATCGCAACTGATAACTGATACTAGGTAAAGAATTAAATAAAACAATAGAAGCCGTTTCTCCGAGGCAAATTTCTTCATCAGATAAAACCAGAGAATTATCTGGTAATGGATTAATAGTCACCACTGGCTTGGTAGCCATTTCCACGGAACAGGAATTTCCATCTGTCGCAAGAATATTATAAGTGGTCGTTGCTATTGGTGCCACATTATAAGTTAAATCAGCTCCTGTACCAATTAATGCTACTCCTTGATGCGAATCATCACTATCTAATCGAAGTTGATAACTCACTCCTAGCTCAGAGGCTTGGATAATGATGGTGCCAGGCTCCCCAAAACATACTGTGCTTCCCATGACTCCCAAATTATTATCTGGAAGAGGATTTACATAAACTATAGCCTTGTCAATCATTTCAATATCACAAGATGATGCATTTGTAGCTAAAACATTATAGGTGGATGTGACAAGTGGGCTTGCAGGAAAGGTAATCGCTAAACCTGTTCCCATTATTGGAGCTCCTATTAAAGAATTATCACTATCTAATCGTAACTGATAGCTGACATTTAACACGGAACTAGATTGCTCTATAAGCGCTATATTAGCTTCACAGATTACTACATCGGTGAAAGTAAAACTATCATCAGGTAAGTCGTTCACATGAACAGCAAGTGATTGTGAACTTACAGCTTCACATGAATTTGCATTATCATAATTAACGGATACTGATTGTACACCTAAGGAAGTCCAAGTGATGCTTATGGTATGATCGCTAGCGCTTCCACCTGCATCTATAATTCCACCAACCACAGCCCAACTATAATTAGTCATACCTGCATCCGTTGTATAGACTACACCAGACTCATTCAAACAAACTTCTTGTGAACCTGTCAAACTAATGACTGGAAGTTCATGCACTGTTGTGATAATCCCGGAACTGATATCTGTACAGCCTGAAACACTTTCTACTTCAACTGTCACTTCTTCCCCATCCAATAAACCTATTGTGGTATATGTATTTACACTACTTGGTCCTTGAACAGAAATACCATCCACAAAGAATTCATATGCATCTCCTCCGGAAGCAGTAAAAGTAACACTCTCTCCTAAGCATATTATATTATCTGCATCACTACTGCTTAGAAGGGGAATAGGAAGAGGGTTGACCGTCACTGTAGGTTGATGCAATAACTGATCAGAACAACCATTTGCATCTGATGCCAATATATTATATAAAGTCGTCGTAAATGGACTTACAGGGAAATTTAAATCTCCTCCATTACCATTTAAAGTAGGCCCAACATTAGAGTTATCTGAGTCCAATCGCAATTGATAAGTAATGCCGGGAATGGAGCTTTCTAATACTATAGTTGCTTGTTCACCAATACATATTTCATCATCGTTTACCACAAGGCTATTGTCTGGCAAATCATTCACATTAACAGTCAAGTTTGTTGCAGCAAGAGCAGTACATCCATTTAAGTTATTATAATTTACGTTTATAGATTGTGCTCCCACTGATGTCCAAGTAACCGTTGCTGTATTGTCATTTACAGTTCCCCCAGCATCAATAGTTCCGCCAACTATGTTCCATACATAATCGCTCATTCCAGCTTCTGTAGTATAAACAAAACCACTAGCATTTAAACAAACATCTTGGTCTCCTGCTATTGTTGGTATAGGTAATGGGTTGACTGTGGTAATAATTCCAGCACTGATATCAGTACAACTGGTTAATCCAAAAGAAGCTTCAACGGTTACTTCTTCACCATCCTCAAGAGTTGTAGTGGTAAATACATCTACAATACTTGGTCCTTGAACTGAACTACCATCAATAAAAAATTCATAAACATCTCCACCAGAAGCAGTAAAGCTTATACTTTCACCTAAACAAATAGTATTATCCACATCACTACTTATTAAACCAGCTACTGGATTTGGATTTGCTATAACAACAGGTTTATCTAATAACTCAACCAAACAACCTGTAGCATTGGAGGCTATCATGTTATAGGTAGTAGTATTTAGAGGAGTCACAATAAAGTTTAAATCTCCTCCAGTACCATTTAATGCTCCTCCTACTGAAGAATTATCAGCATCGAGTCTTAATTGATAGGTCACCCCTAATTCCGAAGCACTTAAAGTAATCAATGCAACATCCCCCGAGCAAATTTCATCATCACTTAAAGCTAAATCATCTGCTGGTAAGGCTATAACATCTACATTTAAAACAGTAGGGCTAGAAGCTGAACAAGCATTTGAATTTTCATAATTCACACTTATATTTTGCATTCCTGGAGTATTCCAAGTTACGGTTGCTGTTTCGTCATTAATTCCACCACCTGCTGTTATAGTTCCTCCTATAACATTCCAAGAATAATTATTCATTCCGGATTCTGTAGTATAAACCTCTCCCATATCTCCTTCACAAACAAGTATATCTCCCGTGATTGTTGGCACTGGAGAATCTATAACAGTGGTCGTTATACCAGTACTGATATCATTACATACAGAAGCAGCAACAGATAGGTCTACAGTTACAATTTCTTGATCACTTAAGGTGGATGTCACATAAGTACTATTTGCTCCAGGGCCTTGAACACTCACACCATCCACAAAAAATTCGTAGGTGTCCGCAACACCTTCATTATCACTGGCTGTAAATGTTATTGAAGCACCATCACAAATAATATTATCTGCATCACTACTTAGTAGAACAGCATCTGGGGTCTGATTTACAGTCACTGGAATAATATCGGTATTATTACAACCAGCCGCATCCTCATAATAGTATGAGATATCGTAGTTTCCTGCACCTGCAACTCCAGGATCAAAGGTCCCATTACCAGCACCATCATCTGTTAATCCCCCTAGAGCTGTTGTAGAAAATATTCCATTTGATGGAGTTCCTGTAAAAGCATCAATACCATCATCAGTACAATAGCTAGCAGCTAAACCATTAATAGTAACAGTAGGTGAACCATAGACAAATGTGGTGGTTTGATCGGTGGCAGTACAAGTTCCATTAGTATAGGTATAAGTGATGGTAAAAACAGTATTATAATCAGCAGGATCACAATTAATTGGACTAAAAGTTGCTGAGTTATTTCCATTATCTATTAATGTTGTAGCATTGGTAGGAACAGGGCTTATCGAAAAGCTTCCAATAGCAGCATCTGTATTATTTCCTATAATAGTTTCATCCGCTTGAAGTCGACAATAATCAGCATCCAAACTAGAAATAGAGGCGGCCAAATCTAAAACGGTAATTCCTTGTGAATCAGCATTTGTACATGAGTTAGGAGCAGAATTGGTATAAGTATAGGTGATGGTATGAGGTCCTATCCCTTCAAGTGCAGGATCGAAGTCTGTACGTGTAGTTCCATCCACATCATAAACACCAATTCCACCACTTGGGTTTCCATTTCCTCCTATTATTGTAAAGGACGCATTTTGCAAACAAACATTTGAGAAAGGATCTAATGTCACTGTTGGTTGAGGCTTTACTGTTATATTTTTGGTAGTGGTAGAAGAAAGGCATCCTCCATTTGAATCATTATATTCAACTGATAATGTTTCAGCACCATCGTTGATCCATCTTATAGTTATGGAATTATCACTAGCGGTTCCTCCAGCAATTACAGTTCCTCCTGATTCTACCCAATTATAATTATTCATTCCAGCTTCAGTGGAATAGGTTATTTCATCGTTTTGACATGGGCTACCCGTTCCTGTAATATTGGGGCTTAAAATAGCATGTACTTCTGTAGATTCTGTAATAAAATCTGTACAAGTATTTCCATCAGTATAAGTATAGGTAATATCATAGGAACCCACTCCTGCACTGGTAGGATCCCACGTTGCTGTGCCAAAACCACTATTATTAGTAAATCCAGAACTAGCTGGGGAAATGGAGAATTCACCATCGGGTGCAAAATTACCCGTTAAAGTAACAGCAGCATCACCATTACAGTAATGAGCATCAAGATTTAAGATATTTAGAATAGGTAATGGATGAACAACAATAGTTTGTTCTTCATATGATTCACAAGCATTCCCATCGATATAAGTATACCTGATGGTATAAGTTCCATCTAATCCTGTTGGATCAAAATCAGCAGTTCCATCGCCATAATCAGTTATTCCAGAACCGGTAAAAGTACCTGTCCCAGGTGGAGGAACAGGATTACCAAGTAGATTTTGTATTCCATCCCCTGCACAAACAGGTCCATTTAAACCTGAAAATGATACATTTAGCGGAGGTAAAACTTCAAATGGTTCTGTAATAAATAGTGTACAATTATCTTTACTGATTGTATATGTCAATGAATAGTTTCCATTTCCTAACGAAGTTGGTGATATTGTTGCTGTCGCATCTCCATTATCTGTTATTCCAGGAGGAGAGTGAGGAGTAAAAACCGTAGAAAGACCTCCACCGGTTACAGTGTTTGGAACTCCTGTTACATTGACATTGGCTGCGTCATTACAATATGTGTTAGGTAGAACATTAATACCTAAATCTGATTGAGAAATCGGAACTGGTTTCACTGTATAGTTCAAAGCCACTGATTCCCCACAAGTATTAGAATAAGTAACCTCATAAAAAGTAGCGGTATTGGGTGCAGTGAGAACAATAGAGTTTCCCGTGCCGAGACTGCTAGTAAGATCGTACCAATTGTATGTAGTACCAGAACCCCCAGAAGCAGTTAGAGTTATTGTTGTGAAACCATCGGCATAATCTTCACAATATTTATCAGGTGTTGAGGTTATATTTGTAGGAATGACAGGAGCACTCTCAATCTGCATGATTTGTGTTGGATTCCCTCCTTGAAGATAGGTAAAGGTTATTGTCCCTGGAGTTCCATTTGGCGTAAAAAAATAAGGAGCCCCACCCGATGTCGAAGTTATTGTACCTGATGTAGTTGGACTCATAGAAAATCCACTATTTCCTCCTACATAATCGCTAAGGTTAATAGGCGTAGTTGAGGTATGGCATATGTCTGGTAATGGATCGAAACTTTGCGCCCACAAAGCACCAGGAATAAGGCACAATAAAGTAATAATTAAAAATCTAGGTTTAGAAAAGAGTCGAGTATAGATATTATATCTCATAATAGATAATTTGTTGTTTAATACATTCTAATTTGTTCGCTTCAATTAAATGCATTCCCCCTGAAACAAAAAAATTGATTTTGATAATTTATATCAAATAAAAACCATATTGAGTGATATAAATCGTTTCTATTTCTCTTTCTTTTCAAAATAAAATATTTCCGTAGCTTGGCTATGCAAATATTTTATTTCTCAACGAAGAAAAATATAAACAATTTATTTATCCCTCATACGGATATTTAATTGATATGATTTCTACGTAAAAATAGCTCAAAAGGTTTATGCTTTTCAACATAAAATTAAGAATTTTTTAGGAATTTTTCTAGAAAAAAAATCGAGAGTTAAATACTATATATACCTTTTTAGTACACGGCCAATCATCATAAATGAGAAAACTATAGAAACAATAAGCATTCCAGGAAAAAAGGAAAGCCATGGATATCCAAAAAAGATACCTATATATGATTCTCGAATCATTCCACCCAAACTTGGAATGGGAGGAGTTACACCTAAACCTAAGAAACTTAATCCTGCTTCTACTAATATGGCTGTAGAAAAATTGGCTGCAGAAATCACAATCACGGGACCCCATATATTTGGTAGGATATGCTTGGTGATGATCCTAGTATTGGAATAAGCCAAAGCATGAGCAGCCTCAATATACTCATTCTGCTTGATGGACATCACTTGTCCTCTAACTACTCTCGCTACTTCCACCCACATGCTTAAGCCAATGGCAATAAACATTTGCCAAAATCCTTTTCCTAATGCAAAACTAATGGCAATGATGAGCAATAAGGAGGGTAAAGACCAAATGACATTGATAAACCACATCACTAATTGATCGACCCATCTGCCATAATATCCAGCAATGGCACCAAGGCTGACTCCAATTAATAAAGAAATTAATACTGAAATAAAGCCTACCGATAAACTGATTCTTAAACCAATGATTAAGCGGCTTAATACATCTCTTCCGAATTGGTCGGTTCCTAGCCAAAATACTTTCCTTGCAATATGCTCGGTAATGAAAGTTTGGGCTTTATCTTGGACTAGAAAACTCAATATTTCTTTATTATTGGCCAAAAGGGGATCGATGACTAAAAGATGAATAGAGTCATTTTGTATTTTATAAGAAGAAATGGCCAGCTCCGAGCGATATTCCCTTTTTCCAAAAACTAGGGTTTTTAAGATATTGGCAGCCGGTTCTTCCTCTTCTGAATAGAAATAACAGGAATATCCGGGCGATTTCATGCTAATTTCTAGATGTTGATTATTAGCAAATGAACTGGAATCAGGTGTGATAAGATAGCCCAAAACCGCCAAAGAACAGAGAAACAACAAATAGATAATCAAGTATTTAGAGGTATTATCTCTAAACAATCCTGACCAGATTTTCGATTTATATTTTAGCTTTCCTATTTTGATTCGACCAATTTACGAAGATTTTTTTCAAAAAAATAAAAAATACTGTTGATAGAAATAAGAATTCGCTTATCTTTGCACTCTCAAAAATGGTGATTGTAGCTCAGTTGGTTAGAGCGCCGGATTGTGGTTCCGGAGGTCGCCGGTTCGAGACCGGTCTTTCACCCAAAAAGCTGTCCTTATAAAGGATGGCTTTTTTTGATCTAATGGGTTTGCAGAGAGACTCATTTACAAGCTTTTATAATAAAACACTAAGCTTCAGAATTTGGAATTCGAAACCAAAAAACGGAACCGCTACCTAGTTCGCTCTCCACTCCAATTTCGCCATTCTGTTTTTCTATAAATTCTTTACACAGCATCAATCCTAAGCCTGTTCCTTTTTCGTTATTGGTACCTGGGATACTTTCTATTTCTGAAATTTGAAAAAGAGTATTCATTTTTTCTTTTGAAATTCCTGTTCCACAATCCTTGATAGAACAATACAAATCATTATTGATAAAATATGCTTTTAGTTCTATTTCACCTTTATTAGAATATTTTATGGCATTTGATATTAGGTTTCTGATAACTGTACTCATCATATTTCTATCAGAAGAAATGAATATCTGACCATCAATTATTCTTTTAAGGACTATTTCTTTATCTTGAGCTTGCAGATCCAGAAAATGAAATATTTCGTCGACAAGGTCATTAAAACAGAATTTTTCAGGGACAAAACTTATTCTATTTGTTTGAGAGCTCGACCAATCAAGGAGGTTGATTAACAAGTAGTATGTTTTAGTTAAAGTAGTATTTAAAGTACTACTATACTTTTTCACATTGGAAAGGTCACCTTCATTTAGCTCTTCTTCGAGCATATTACTAAATCCCAATAAGGAACTAAAAGGGCCTTTTAAATCGTGTGCTATTATTGAAAACAACCTGTCTTTTGATTCATTACTAATTTTCAAAGACTGCATGGCCAAACGTCTGTAGTATTGAGCTTCGGCTAATCTCCATGAAACAAATAAAAGACCCAAAGAAAATAGTATAATAAGCACGGCGACCCAGATTCTTCTATAAATAAACTTATCTTCAATAACCTCAATTGGTACAAAAGAAACAATTTTCCAATAATAGTCTTTAGATTTCATATACATTTCGCTAGAAACAAAATCTGACCAATTAGACTTGTTGTTTTTTTGTCCTTCGAGGAGCGGATATATTGTTTTAAATGTAAATAAGCCATTATCATTAATGAACTAAGAAGCCTCATTATCACAAATTTCTTCCCATTCATTTTTTAAATCATATTGAAAGGTAATATCCTTCTTACCATCAAACATAAAGCCCCATTCTTTTTCGGGAGAGGGCCCTTGCAAATAATAACCCTTAGAATTCAATAGCATTACTTCACTATATACCATAGAATTTGTACTATCTCCAAGTTGGTGTAGGATTCTATCTCCAAAAAAGTTAAATATTATGATTCCCTTTTTTTCATCATCATTGTCGAATATGGGTGCAGCGATACGAATCATTGGTTTTAATGGCAATTCTATCTCCCCATTTTCAATATTCAGATCCATGGAAGAAACAAAAACCTCTCCTTTATTTAATTTAATGGCATCTTTAAAATAATATCGATCAGCTTTGTTTTGAAGTTGATTCTTAGGAGCGAGGACGGGTTCGCCTTTATTATAATTGACTCTAATAACTTCTACACCATGAATATCAATAATCCTACACTGATCATATACCTGTTGATATTCAACAATACTTAGGATTTCATCACTTAAATCGTTAACAAATTCTTCATTTTGAAATTCCCAATATTTCTCAATAGATCTATTAGATTTTAAAATCAAAAGATCGTGGATCACATGTCCTATTTCTTCTTCAATATTTTTAAGTTTATTGTCAACTATACTTGTTTCGACATCTTTGATAAGCTTTATTTCTAGGCTTTCTTGAGTCTTTAGTATAAAAATAGAACCCAGTAGCACCAGCAAAAAGATAGGTCCAAAAACAAGAAGGGTATTAAATAGTATCCTCTTATCAATTTTTTTAGATCCTTTAGTACTATGGTTTTTCTGATCACTATCTTTCATCAACATTTATATTAACAGAGTTCGGAACATTTAGTTTAAGAATACTAAATGTAATAATATGTTTAAGAGAGACAATTGCTTAGTAAATATAAGTCATTATACCTTACAAAACAAGAATGATAGGTCCAATAACAGGGCAAACTCATACTTATTCAAAAATGCTACAAATGCATGAATAGATCCTATTATAACATAAAAAGCTAGCACGGAAATGTTTTCCGTGCGAATACAGTAGCGAAAAAAGCCTATTTTAACCGTACGGATTGCAAATCCGTACAAGCCCTGTCAAAAAAACTAACCAAATTAAAAGTATGAGTTTGCCCTGGGGCCAATAAAAAATCCCACCTTGAAGGATGAGATTCATTTATAAGGAATAAAATATTTTTATTTAGGCTTTTTTCGTTTGCCCCAACCTAAAGGGGAGCGAAAAAAAGTATGCTCCAAAAACAATTAGTTCTATAATTTAGTAACAAAAAACTTATAGCTTATTGAATTAGATATCATTAAAGTAAGTAATTGAACACCTCAATATTTTTATTCAAATTCAACAAAAGAAGTTTTACACCTCTCCTCTCTCAATTCCCAAAGAGTGTTGACTGTAACCATCCCATTTTTCCACTACTTGCTTTAAATCGTTTGGCAATTCACTTTCAAAGAAAATGGTATCGCCAGTTGTTGGATGTTGAAATCCTAAAGATTTTGCATGTAAAGCTTGTCGAGGAATTAATGAGAAACAATTACTCACAAACTGCTTGTATTTGGTGAAAGTGGTTCCTTTTAAGATTTTATCCCCACCATAACGAGTATCGTTAAATAGAGGATGGTTTATATGTTTGAGGTGTGCTCTAATTTGATGGGTACGTCCAGTTTCTAATTGGCATTCGATAAGGGTAACATAGCCAAATCGTTTGACGAGTTTATAATGAGTAATGGCATGACGGCCTTGCTCTCCATCAGGGAAAACGGCCATTTGCAGCCTATTACTAGGATTACGGCCAATGTGTCCTTCAATAGTTCCTTCTTCTTCATCAAAATCGCCCCAAACCAAGGCTTGATATTTTCTTTCAATGGTATGATCATAGAACTGCTTGGCTAGTCTTGCTTGTGCCATCTCGTTCTTCGCCACCACCATCAATCCGGTAGTATCTTTATCTATTCTATGGACTAAAAGTCCTTCAGTATCCTCCCCTTTTTGCTCGAAATAAAATTTCAATGCATTTAATAAAGTACCGGTAAAATTACCATGACCTGGGTGTACCACCAATCCAGCTTGCTTATTGACAATAAGCAAATCATCATCCTCATAAACTATATCTAAAGGAATATCTTCCCCATAAACAGTAGTATCTCTTTTTGGATAGGTTAAAACAATCTTGATAATATCATTAGGTCTAACTCTATAATTTGATTTTACCTCTTTCTCATTAACTAAAACATTACCTGCTTTAGTAGCTTCTTGAAGCTTATTTCTGGTAGCATTCATAATCCGAGACATCAAGAATTTATCAATTCTCAATGGCTCCTGACCAGGGTCTACTTCAAAGCGATAATGCTCGTATAAGTCTTTCTCCTCATTTTCTTCTTTATCAAAATTTTCTTCTATCTTTTCCTCGCTCATATCGCTCTACTATAGTTTTCGTTTAATCATTTTCTGAGTGGTATTTTCACCTGTCTCAGTATCGGTCATTTTCACTAGATAAACACCATTTCCTAATTCAGAAACGTTAATATCTCGCTCATCATTTCTACGCAACATCAATTGACCAGTGATATTATATATTTCGACCTTTATTGTATGGTAATCAGCTTTCGGCCAATCCAAATGTATAATATCGCCATTTACTGGATTTGGATACAACACAAAACTTGATTTTGGTATGGGTTTAATGTCATTAGTTGCTGTAGGCATCACCTCACCAAATAAAGGACGCATCATTAATGATCCAGTATAGATTGTAGGAATCCATCCAACACCAATATTATAATATAGATACTGCTTACTATCTAAAGCATAATCGAAGCCTATATTAAGATTCTCATCATATAATTGTTGGAAGCCTATATAAAACTCATTGGCTAAAACTATACTTGTATCTAAATCGAAGGTGTAAAAATTATACAAGCCTTCACTAAAAGTAACTTTCACTCGTTTTTTATAAATCACCTCCTCAGGTTCTATGTTTTTCCAAACCATCAAATTGAAGTACTGCTCGTTGGCAGAAGTAAGAGTTGGATTAAAATACATCTGAATTCGGCGTAATGTGTCTTTGGTGTTGAGCTGAAACTGGATGGCTGCTTTTCCATTTCTTGCACTCATTCCATATCCTGCCTCTGGAGTACCATCGTCATAGGCATAATAATTAGCAAATACTTGTTCACTTTCAATAGTATCTCCTACACCTGTCAAACCAATATCATTGATTATATGAGTGACTTTAAAGGTTTTGAAAAGTTCATTATAAATGGAGAAATAACTGATGATTGGTGGCTTTGCAGAACGTATACTTTCAACTATACTATTGGAATCTGCTGGAAATGCAGCTGTTTGATATACAGAATCTTGAGTAGTTTGATTTGATATGGTATATTTATAAGTAGCCAGATAGGCTACATTATCCATATTTCTGATAAACATATAACGAATGGAATCCATCATACTATTAGTAGGGTCATTTCTATATTGACGATATGGCATTGAACGATATCTTTTAATCATAGATGGAGGATCGTTCACAAATGAAATTTTACGATAGCTACTATCCGTTCTAGTTCTATCTCTATCTAACCATACCATATCAATATTCCAGTGATCACAATTGCTTTGCCAATCGGGCTGACTATTTCCAGCTAAACTGGCATGATTATGAAATCTAAACCGGAATCCAGAATGAAAAAATTTTGCACTATCAGTAACTGCAATAAATACTTGCTTAGTGAAACTTCCTCCTGGAATTGTATCCCTACCTATTATTAAACTATCGAGCAGGTCTTCACGAACCAGAAAAGTATCTAAAGTCATTCCTTCGGATGACCAAACATTTTCCCATTGATCGGTAGGTGGAGAATAGAACTCTAAATTTAAAATATCGCCCTCTTCAGGTGCATTTCCTCTTCCCTGTGGCTGGTAATAAAAGCTGAAGTAAACACTATCTTTGATTAACAAAGGTCGTAAAGTAGGATCCTGCAAACTATCTAATCGTATTTCCAGAGAGCTCAAAGTATCTGCAGGAAATGCATACTGACTTGCATTGGAATAAATGTTTCCACTTCCGTCCATGGCATCAAAAGTTGCTACTCCAATATTAGGTGGGAATAGTTGAAATTTCTTATTGATATAAACATTATCACCTTCCCATAAATCAGCATTTGGTCTATAGCCAGCTTGATTAAAATCGTCGAAGAAAGGCAAGAACATAGGTTCTGTAGATTCTTTTTTCTTCCATAGAAGTTGATTGCTTCTGTGATAATTATTTAGGCTGGGATCGATTTGAAGAGGCAATAGTTGCTCTTGTGCTTTCAATTGATGAAAAACACTCCCTAATAGTATGATAATTGAGATGTATATATAACGCATAATTAAAAATCAGTCAATTCATTTTGGAACATTAAACTATCGTAACGCACACTATCTGGCGAATTATAAAATTCAATAATAGAATCGAAATTATAATCCAGTGAGGAGCGCAATTTCAATGAAATATTTGAGCCTAGAGGAGCCTTTGAAGGATGAAGCGGGTCAGCAAATGGACTTTGCTCATATACAAACCAACGACCTTCGTAATCTTCTTGCAAAGTATCTATTCTACCCATATTAAATGAGGCTTTCAAAATTGCTTTACGTGCTTGTGTCAAATTCTTCCCTAAAACAAAAGGAACTGTTGCTCCTGTTTTACGATATCCATTACCTACCACCAGGGTAATACTGGCTCCACTTGGCAAGAGAGAATCAGGTGCAATAGTGTCGCCTTTGTATAATTGCTCTATCACAGCATTCAGAGCAATATCGTCAGCAAACTCAATTCTTTCTACTTTCAAATGCGCATACTGAACCACATCTATGGCTCTTCTGATACTCAAATCAAGAAGATTCGGCATACTAACCAATTCAGGAGTTTTAGCTACTATGGAAAGATAAACTTTTCTTCCTTTTTTCACTTTAGCTCCTGGAGTTGGATTTTGCAATACCACAGTACCAGGCATATAATCATCAGCATACATACTATCAATTACTTCATATTGCAAATAATCGGCAGAAGACAGTACCCTTAAAGAATCGGAATCGCGATGGGCCAACTTTGGAACCAAAATAAAAGAACCATTATCAGTATAATAGCCCAATCCTTTGATGGTCACAAACATCATAATCACCACTACTACGAAGGCAATGGCCAAGCTTTTAAAAAACGCTTTACTTATTAAAAAAGATTTAAGACTCATAAGATTTAAATCATCAAATACTTAACTGCCCAAAGGCCTAATTTATTGTAAACGGCAAAGATAATATTTCTAGTCACAGGTGATGCATGCTTTCTTTAATCAATAGCCATAAAAAAAACCCAATTTCATAGAAAAAGGGTTAATTATCCAAATTGATGTAAGATACATTAATAAATAGTAACCTGAGTTCGATTATTAAATAGCTACCACAGAAAGCCAATAACGCATTAGATTTAAGTCTAAAAATCATGAAGTTATAGCGGGCTATATCAAATGGTTTTTAGATGAAAGATGATGTGTTATTGGCTTTTCCACAGGTGGATTTCTATAATTAGCTCATCTTCTTCCTCAAATTTCCTTGAGTTATCCCGATAGCTCTTTAGAAATCTGAGTCGTATATGAACTAATTATCTGAAACTGTGGTGATATTTACTGTCGAACTCAGGTTAGTGGGGAAATGCGTTTTAAAAAGTGGCTTCAAAACTTCCATCAGTGATGCTTTTTGTAGCTTGAGCAGTGTTCATTCCTGTAAAAGAAAAGCTTCCTTTAATCTTGGTGGAACTTAATTCTGTAACTGTAATAGTACCAGAACCAATAACTCCATTAGCAGAATAGGTTTCTGTTTGTCCCAAACCTTCTGTCCAGCGTAATTGATGAGTACTTCCTGATCCAATAGTATAAGTTCCGGGCGCTGATACACCATATAAAATCAGACTAGCTTGCTTGGCATCTGAATCGCTGCCAGTTACATTAATCACACCGTTTGTATTGATTCCTTGCACTGCCAATGAAGCATTCCAACTGGCTCCATCCACTTTTAAACTGATGGATCCTGTTGACAATAATGGGTTATCGGGTGTAACATCATCCTCGCTTTTATTACAACTGGAGAATGAGAATAATACGATAGATAAAATGGCTACAAATAAAAATTGAACTCGTTTCATAATATTAGGTTTTGATGAATATTTCTAATTTTTTTCTGAGACAAAACTATAGGAGATTGGAGATTGAAACAATACGACATATGTCGTAAAAAAGATTAAAGTTCAATGTTTAAAGTTCCACGAGTGAGCAAATGAGCTTATTTTAACCAAGCATTTTTATCTGCTTTATTTACGGCTTCCATTTTATTTCTGACTTGAAGTTTTTTGTAGATATTCTCAATATGCTTGCGTACGGTGGAGGGTGAAATAATTAAATTCTCTGCTATTTCTTGATAATTGAGTCCTTTAGAGAGTTGTTCAAGCACTTGAGTTTCTCGATTACTGAGTGGGTTTTCTTCTTTTTTCAGGAAAGATTCTGGAGTAAAGCGAAGCAGTTGCAAGGCTTTACTGGCAATAATGGGAGTCATGGGTGCTCCTCCATTTATAGTTTCTTTTAAACTTTTATCCAACTCAGCGGGGCCCGTTTCTTTGAGCAAATAGCCATCGGCTCCAGCTTGAATGGCTTTAAAAATATTTTCATCATCATCAAAAATAGTCAACATCACCACTTTTATCTGAGGATACTTTGACTTTAAAATAGAGGTGGCTTCTATTCCATCCATCTTAGGCATTTGAATATCCATCAATACCACATCGATTTGGGAATATTCCTCTAGTTTTTTAAGTAATAATTCTCCATTTTCGGAACAATGTTTTATCTGAACATTATCCAAAAAAGATAGTTTATCTATAATACTTTGCAACAAAAAGCTGTTGTCTTCTGCTATGGCTATTTTTAGTTTCTGAGTCATCTCGACAAAATTATAGTATCTTATTTGAAGGAACAATACGGCGTTTGACTAATAAACATTTACTGAACTGGAAGAGTCAAACAAACTTGTGTACCCTTATTGAGCTCACTGCTAATCCTCAAATTCCCTCCTGCTTTTTCCGCTCTTACTTCCATGTGAGCTAATCCATTCTTACGCTCTAAATCATCAATGTCCATTCCTTTTCCATCATCTTCTATTTTGATCATAATGGCCTCCTCTATATCAATAAATGATAAAATAATTTTATCTGCTTCAGAATGTTTTATGGCATTATTCACACTTTCCTGCATAATACGAAACACCTTAATTCCTTTCTCGCTATCCAATACTAACTCTTGCTTAGCCAGAAAATCCAACTGAAATGAAATATTAGGAACTAAACTTTTTGCTTTAGATATAAAGGAAGTGAGTTTTAATTCTAAATCTTTCAGTGTAATATTCTCTTTATTTAAAGCCCAAATGGTATCTCTAAATTCTGCGATGGTAGATGCGGAGAACTCTTTAATTTCATTGAGCTTTTTTCCCAATACAATTACATCCTCTTTTTGTGCCACATATTGAGCCATATCGAGAGAAGAAATGATAAAAGTTAATTGGGAACCAATATTGTCATGCAAATCTCGGCTGATTCTTAAACGTTCCTCTTGCACCTGACTCTTTATTTTAACCTCTGCTAATTCTTCTTTCAATTGAATTTCTTCTTGTAATTTCTTTCTTTTATATCTGAACTTTCGATAGTTCTCAATAGCTCCAATAATGATAAAAAGCAAAACTCCAAGACTGATAATTAATTGATAGTTCTTCTGTCGGATTTTAGATTCTTGTTGAATAAGTTCTTTCTCTTTTTTCTCACTTTCGTACTGGGTCTTCAGCTCTTCAACCATTTTGTTATTCTCCAGTGTAAATAATTGATCAGAAACAGAATCGGCTCTAAGCTTATAATTCATAGCATCCTCATAATTTCCCAAAACCAGATAAAACTGAAAGTAGGCATCATAATTTTGTAATTGTCTTGGCATTGATTTACACTCCAAGGCATATTTCTGGGCTAATTCTAATTCATTCTCTACATCATTTGCATTTTCAGCATTCAACAATTGATTCTCCAAATAGAATAGAGCAATATTATTATGGGCTAAGGACAAACCATCTATGTTTTGAAGCTCCTCGTATATATCTATAGATTTCCTAGAATAGAATAATACCTTATCAAATTCATGTTCCATAGAATATAAAGAGGCAAGATTAGAATAGACCAAAGCTAAAGCACGAAAATCTTTAGCCTCTTTAATTCCTTGCTCTGCTTCCTTGTGTAAATCAATCGATTTCTTAGTATTACCCAAATTCCGATGCGCGCCCGCCACATTCACCAAGATGGTATATCGTGCTCGAGTATTATTCGATTTTAGAGCATAATCATAGGCTTTCTGATGATAAATCAATGCCGTCTCATATTGATTCATTTCCTTAAAAACACCACCTAAATTATCATAAACCTGAAAATATCTTTCTTCCCAATGATTAGATTCTACAATCTCTATGGCTTCTAGAAGATATTTGGTAGCATCCTCAAATTCTCCTAACTCAGAATAACAAACTCCAAGCTTACTTAAACTCGATAATAACTGTGCAGGATTGTTAAGGTTTTTCCTGATTTTATAGGCTTCAATATTATATTCTAAGCCTTTTTTATAATCCGATTTTAAGGTATAAAGGATACTTAAATCATTATAAGCATTAGCAATAAGTACAGAATCCCCATGATTTAGAGCCAAATCTAAACATTGCAAACCATATTTCTCCGATTTCTCCACATCAGAATAACTGAGATAATAACACAAATCGGAAAGTATTTTAATCTTTTGCTCTCCACTTAAATCTTCCACTATCAACTCCAAACTATCAGTATTCACAGCATTTGAAACAGGAATAATAAAAATGGAAATTAGAAAAGAACTAACAAGGATTAGCCATTTTCTTTTTTGAATAATAATCTTTTTCATTTAGCTTTATTAGTATTTGGGTACCAATTTACTAAATTTTAAAATTCCATTATGATTTTCACCAAAAATTTGTGAAAAAGTTATAGAATATGAAGGTATAAAGAATGATAAATTATTGAAATTTGATAAAAAAAATACTATGAAAAAAGTGGCCTTAATAGCAGGTGGTGATTCTGGAGAATATGAGATTTCAATTAAAAGCGCATCCATAGTGGCTCAAAATATTCCTTCAGAGAAATATGAGGTTTATTTAATCGAGATTAAAGGTAGCGATTGGATTTATCGTCATGAATCACTAGGTAAAATCAATATTGACAAAAACGATTTCTCATTGACTATAAATGATAAAAAAATTAGTTTTGATGTGGTTTTTAATGCGATTCATGGCACACCTGGTGAGGATGGTAAAATATTAGCATTTCTTGAAATGCTGAAAATCCCATTTACTTCAACTGGCTCTATCAGCTCCGCACTCACCTTTAATAAAGCATTCTGTAATCAAGTGGTGAAAAATGCAGGTTTTAATGTGGCCAACTCTATGCACCTTTTCAAAGAACAAACCTATACGACAAAGGATATATTAACCAATATTACCCTCCCCTGTTTTGTTAAACCTAATCAAGGAGGATCGAGTGTAGGAATGAGTAAGGTTAAAACTGAAGATGAAATTCTTCCTGCACTTAAAAAAGCTTTTGCCGAAGATACAGAAGTATTGGTGGAAGAGTTTATTGAAGGCAGAGAGTTAACCATAGGAACCATAAAACTAAATGATGAAATCATCACCTTTCCGATAACTGAAATCATCAGTAAAAAAGAATTCTTCGATTTTGAGGCCAAATACAATCCTGAATTAAATCAAGAAATCACACCAGCACAAATTCCCATCAGTTTGAAACAACAAATTGAGGAGGTTTCCACTAAACTATATCAGGTTCTACACTTGAGAGGTGTAGTGCGTTTTGATTATATCAATAGTTTAAATGGATTATATTTTCTAGAAGTGAATACCGTACCTGGTCTATCTGCCGAAAGCCTTATTCCACAACAGATTAGAGAATTCGGCTCAAGTACTCGTGAAATATTTGACCTCATGATTCAAGAAGCACTTAGAATTGAATTATAAATATAAAAACGAACTTAAAAAAGTAAATAATCATCTTCTAACTGGGAGTTTTCAAATAAACATTCAAAACTTTCTAAAATATTTTACAAAGCATAGACAACTGTTTCTATGAAACTTAGGTCTATAGGTTTATAGTAGCGTTATTGTTTCTTGAATTTATTGTAACAATTCTACACAATAAAATCGCTTTAACATTCGTTAGAATAATATCAAAAACAAAAGTCAAAATGGTTCGTTTATACAAATGCAAAGATGAATTATCCACCATGTCGGATAAGGAGTTATTCCACATATATTGTGGATACCCTATTCATCGACCCAAGGAGGAGCGCTACCTTGCCGCGAGAATCCTAGAAAGCCGCGATTTTAAATTTAAAAAAATTGCTATTTATAAACAAAAGTGGGAATTAGAAACATGGAATAACTTAAATAAGAAACCAAGTTTTTCTTTAAGATCTTCTAGCTTCTATAATAAGCTGATTATTTTCCTGCTGTTTATGGCATTTCTACTGATTACTATATTCGTTATCAACCCTGTTTTTTTTTCTAATGGAAATTTTTCCTTTTCTTCAAATGGTGACGTTTGGTACTTTTTAAATATTTTTAGCTTTGTGGCCTTCATTTACATTTTTGGATTTATTGGTTATATCGGTAAATTCATTAGTAAATTTAGAACTAAGAAAAAAGCATTTAACATGTATGACCAACAAGCTGTATGAGTTTAAAAAGAATAGTTTTTGCCACCAATAATGCCCACAAATTAGAAGAAGTTAGACACTACCTTAAAGGGCAATACAAGATATTAAGTTTAAAAGACATCGGATTTAACGAAGACATCCCAGAGCCCTTCGAAACCCTGCAAGAAAACGCACAAACCAAATCAAGAACCATATTTAACCGTTTTGGTTTCGACTGCTTTGCTGATGATACTGGACTAGAGGTTGACACCCTCGGTGGTGCTCCTGGAGTTTATTCAGCTCGTTATGCAGGCCTTGATTGCAGTTTCCAAGACAATGTAAACAAACTTTTAGAGGAGCTCAAAGGAAAAGAAAATCGAAATGCCAATTTCAGAACAGTTATCTCCTTAATTATAGATGGCCAAGAATTCTTTTTCGAAGGACGAGTGGATGGCAGTATTACAGAAACTTCAAGTGGAACAGATGGCTTTGGCTATGATCCGATTTTTGCACCAGAAGGGAATGAATTCACTTTTGCTGAAATGAGTCTTGATGATAAAAACAAAATCAGTCATCGAGGACGTGCTGTTGCCAAACTCATCCAATTCCTACAAAATCAGTAAGCATCACAAAAAGATTCTTATTTTTGTGCTTCCTTTGAATTTAATCCTATGCTAAGACTTTATACATCGTTTTTTAAGCAAGCACTATTCTGGCTCTTGTTCTTTGCTCTAGGCAGAGCGGTTTTTCTGATCTATTATGGAAGCGAAGCTTTAACGGCCGCTGATACTTTTAGTGAAATCCTGATGAGTTTCTCCAATGGTTTTCAGCTTGACTTAGCCACCACTTGCTATTTTATGATGTTTCCTTTTGTCTTGCATTTAGTCACCATATTTTATAGCGCCCCTATTATAAGTAGAATCAATCAGATATACCAAAGCATACTTATCATAGCCTACTCTTCTTTAATTAGTAGTGAATTAGGCATATATGCAGAATGGAAAACCAAAATAAACTATAAAGCACTTCTATACCTTCAGAACCCTTCAGAGGTGATGAATACGGCGCAAACCAATCAAATCATCGGTTTTTCACTACTCACCATATTACTTAGTCTTTTTGGAATTTGGTTCTATAATAGATTCTTTCACTCTAAGCTAATTAGAATACATACCCCACCTGTTCTTAGCCTCCTATTTTTTATCATTATGCCTCCCCTATTAGTACTTGGAGCAAGAGGTGGATTACAAGAAATCCCTATTAATCAAAGCCAGAGCTTTTATAGCAAACATGCCATTTTAAATACAGCGGCGACCAATTCTGTTTTCAACCTTTATATTAGTTTTCATGAGAACCAAAAGAGTTTAAACGAGAACCCTTTTAAAGAAATGGAGGATGTTAAAGCAAAACAAATCGTCGCCAACATATACAAAACTAGCCAAGACAGCACCACCCAAATAGTGAATCAGAAAACACCAAATATTGTATTGATCATTATGGAAAGTTGGTCGGCTGATTTAATATTCACACCAGAAGATGAAAAAGTAGTTACCCCTCGCTTTCATGAATTAATGAAAGATGGGGTATATTTTGATAATATTTATTCCACAGGACCACGCTCCGAACAAGGAATGGCAAGTATCTTTAGTGGATTTCCTGCTCACCCCATCTCATCCATCACTGTTCAGCCTGACAAATACCAGAAGCTTCCCAGTATGGTAAAAGACTTTAAAGCCAAGGGTTATGCCTCCTCTTTTTATTTTGGTGGACAATTGATTTATGGAAATATAAAGAGCTTTATTATTTTCAATGGGTTTGATAGAATTAAAGAAGTATACGACTTTAATAAAGAATTACCTCAAGGCAGTTTAGGAATTCATGATGAATATACTTTGCATGAAATGAAAGAAGATTTAAGTAAAGATCAACAACCTTTCTTTGCTTCCTTATTTACCATGAGCACTCATTCTCCCTACGACCAACCTATGGAGGAAAAAATTAGCTGGGGAAAGAATGAGCAGCAATATTTAAATTCTGCATACTACACCGATTATAGCATGGGTAAATTTATTGATGAAGCAAAAAATGAAGCTTGGTTTGAGAATACTCTTTTCATTTTTGTGGCCGATCACTCCCATAATAGTTATAAGAATTTAGCCATGAGCAATCCTGAATATCAAAAAATCCCATTGCTGTTTTATGGAAATGTGATTGACAGTGCTTGGCGCGGAAAAACGGTTTCACATTTGGGTATCCAAACAGATATTCCAGCAACGCTATTGGGACAATTAAATATGGATGCCACAGCATATCCTTGGAGTAAAAACCTATTAAATCACTATGCTCCAGAATTTGCCTACACTTCCTATGAAGAAGGCTTTGCTTGGAAACGACCTATTGGATCAATTTCCTATGAGAAAAGATTCGATAGACTACACTATAATACGACTCCTCCAACTGCAAAAGATAGTATAAGCAATGAAGGAAAAGCATTTCTTCAAGTATTATTTCAAGAATATATGGATCAATAATGGCGATTTATTATTTAGAAGAAAATGCGGAACCAGGTTTTCCAGATCCAAATTTAGCCAATGAAGACGGAATTCTAGCAACGGGAGGAAACTTAAGCGTCAAATGGCTACTAACAGCCTATGGATTAGGAATTTTTCCATGGTTTAATGAAGAAGATCCTATTTTATGGTGGTCGCCAGATCCAAGATTGATATTATTACCGCAAGAATTCAAGCTATCAAAATCACTAAAAAGAGTGATAAAAAAGAAACAATTCGTGGTTAAATTCGACCATCGTTTTACTGAAGTGATAGAAGCCTGCTCAAAAGTACCTAGAGGAGACCAAGGAGGAACTTGGCTCACTAACGAGATGAAAGAGGCTTATATGAAATTGCATGAGCGTGGACTTGCGCATAGTGTAGAAGTTTATGAGCATGACGAGTTGGTGGGAGGACTTTATGGAGTTTCTTTAGGAAAATATTTTTGTGGTGAAAGTATGTTTTTTAAAAAAAGAGATGCATCTAAAGTAGCTCTTTACTATCTTTGCCAAGAATTAAGCAAATGGGGCTTTCATTTTATTGACGGACAAGTTGAAACAGCACATTTAATCAGTTTAGGAGCACAAAACGTTGCCCGAGAAGACTTTTTATCTATCCTCAATGAAGCACTTACACATCCCACTTGCCTCGGAAAATGGACAAAAACAATTAGAGATGAATTTTGAAATACAAGGAACATTAATCGTTAAAAACGACACGCAAGTGATTAGCGATAGATTTAAGAAAAGAGAATTTGTGATCGAGAAAAAAGAATCCAGCCCTAATGGATTTGAATTTGTTGATACTATCAAATTCCAATTGACACAAGACAAGTGTAATTTATTAGACAGCTACGAATTGGGCAACGATATCAATGTTGCTTTCAATATTAGAGGTAATAAATGGGAGAAAAATGGTCAAACGAGTTATTTCGTAAACCTAGATGCTTGGAAAATTGAAGGAGCTTCAGCAGGAGCTCCAGCGCCACAAGCTAGTTCTTCATCAACTCCTCCGCCACCTCCAGCCGGTGATGCACCAGCAGAAGAAGAGTTTGGTGATTTGCCATTCTAATCAAGAAAAAGAAATAAGAAACCGGAATCGACAAAGTCAATTCCGGTTTCTTTGATCTATACATGGGCCAAAGGCCCGACACGTCAAAACCCTCAACAAGCAAAGCGCAGGTGAGGGGGCAAGACCTTGGCAAAGCCAAGGCAAGCCTAAGGGCTGAAAGCCCGACACGTCACCCAAACCTCTCAATTTATTGAACACCGTTCAATAAATTATTTTTCACTATCTTTACCCAGAAAAACCAAATAAACACCCATGAAAAGTCATCAATTCCTATTCGGAACTCTCCTATTTATTTCCTTATTTTTAGGCTTAACTATTGCCCAAGCAGAAGATTCCTCAAAAACAAAATCCCCAAGTCAAACTGAAGAGCTTCCCCTGCCCACAGGCTATAACACCCTATTTGCAGGTTCTGGCGAATGCTTGCAATGCCATAATTCTATGATAGATTCCGATGGAAATAATATTGGGATATTAGACGCATGGAAATCAACGATGATGGGGAATGCTTCCAAAGATCCATTTTGGAAAGCCAAGGTAAGCTTTGAAACCATCATCAACCCAGGTTTACAAGAAGAGATTGAGACCACTTGTACCAGATGCCACGCTCCACAAGGAAACTTTGAAGCTCAACATAATGGGCAAACACATTATAGTATAGCAGAGTTGAATATGGATCCATTAGCAAAAGATGGTGTATCTTGTACAACCTGTCATCAAATAATGGAAGAGTCTCATGGCAATTTCAGTGGAAACATTCAATTTAATAGCGCACATGAAATATACGGCCCATATTCTGATATCTTCCCAAATCCCATGATTAATACGACTGGCTATACCCCTACTTATAGCACTCATATTAAAGATTCGGAGCTCTGTGCTAATTGCCACACCCTCCTCACTCCTACCGTAGATTTAAATGGTCAGCTTACAGGAGGTGAATTTGTAGAACAATCGGTTTATCAAGAATGGAAAAATTCGGAGTCCTTTACCAATGGTGTCAGTTGCCAAGACTGTCATTTACCAGAGATTGATGAGTCCATTGTGATCAGCACTATGCCTCCATGGCTAACTGGGCAAACACCTTTTGGAAAGCATGAATTAGTTGGTGGAAATGTTTTTATGCTTCGCCTTTTGCGCGATAATATTGATGAGCTAGAACTCACAGCAGGAGCAGAAGATTTTGATGCTAGTATTTCTCGTACCCTCCATCAACTTCAAGAACTCAGCCTACAATTAGAATTAAATATAGAGGAGCGTGACCAAGATAGCCTATACTTATCTTTAAGAATCCTCAATTATGCTGGTCATAAAGTCCCAAGTGGTTATCCGAGTCGACAAGTATTTGTGCAATTGGAGGTACAAAATGAAGCCTATGAAACTATTTTCTTGAGTGGTGGCTTAGACGAGAACTTCCAAATAATAAACGAAGATGAGGAATATGAACCTCATTATTCCATGATCAATAATGAAAACCAAGTACAAATCTATCAAACCGTAATGGCCAATGTAGAAGATGAGGTAACTACAACCTTGCTTCATGCCGCATATCCATTAAAGGACAATCGACTTCCTCCAATGGGCTTTAGCACCAGTCACCCCAGCTACGATACGACTATTATTGCTGGTCTTGCAGCTTCAGATGAAACATTCAACCCTTCAGAACAAGGTGGAGATTTGATTAAATACCATATTCCAACCCAGCAATATCAAGGCCAATTAAAGGTCACGGCAAAAGTTTATTATCAAACGGTAGGCTCCAAATGGCTGGAAGATATGTTTAATGAAAGCAGTGAAGATATTGACCTATTTGAAGGAATGTATGAAGCTTCAGATAAAAGTCCAGTTTTAATGGGAACAAAAGAAATTATCAGTCTTGAAACTACTATAAATAAGTTGGAAAACCTCCCCAAGTTCTACCCTAATCCAAGCCAAGGCTATGTCTTTATTGAGAATAATCAAAATTGGGAGCAAATCGATATTTACCATTCCAATGGTCAATTTATTTCAAACATTCAGCTTACTAATCAAGAATTAGTAAAGCTTGAACTTCCTCAAGAAAATGGAGTTTATATGATTCAGCTTAATAATAAAGAGGGTCATTCAGAAATCTTTAAGATTCTAAAAATCTAATAGAACTATGAATCAGAAAAGCGGATTAAATAATATATGTTCTAATCCTCTGCCACATCAAAATTCTTAACCTGATATTTGGTAGGACCATTTATTCTTCCAATGGCACAGCTTGCGTAAGAAACAACAGTGCTTTTTATATTATTTTTTCCTTTTTCAGGATAACCTTTTCTCTTTAACTTCGACTTAATTCGCGCTACAGTATCTTTCCCTTCAAACTCAAGAGTGATTTTGCCAGTTTCAATTTCCACTTCAACTTGGCTCACCTTTTCTTGCTTCTTCACCTCTTTTATAATGGTATTTTTACAACCATTACACTTTATGTTTTCTACAAATATTTCTGCGACCATTATTGTTATTTTATTCACACAAAAGTATATAGAATCTCAATAAACACTTATATATTAACACATTTTTATCATTATTTAGATTTAAACTCTCTAAACATAATATTTTTTAAGAAACTATCTTTTCTGCGAATATATTTTTAATTTTGGAGTCGTATTTCTATACAAGTATCAAAAAAACCTAACAAATGAATATACACGAGTATCAAGGAAAAAAAATTCTGAAAAGTTTTGGCGTTAGAATACAAGAAGGTATTGTAGCTGCTACTCCCGACAAAGCAGTAGAAGCCGCCAAAGAATTACAAAAGCAAACAGGAACTAGCTGGTGGGTGATTAAAGCTCAAATTCATGCAGGTGGCCGTGGTAAAGGCGGTGGAGTGAAACTTGCTAAAAACCTAGATGAGGTTAAACAAATTGCAGATCAAATACTAGGAATGCAGTTGGTCACACACCAAACTGGTCCAAAGGGCAAAAAAGTTTTAAAAGTTTTAGTGGGCCAAGATGTTTATTATCCTGGAGAATCTGAAACTCAAGAGTATTATATGGGCGTATTACTCAATAGAGATACTGGAAGAAATATCATCATGTACAGCCCAGAAGGTGGTGTTGACATTGAAGGTGTTGCTGAAAAGACTCCTCATCTTATTTTTAAAGAAGAAATTGATCCTAAAGTTGGTCTTCAAGCTTTTCAAGCTAGAAAAATTGCTTTTAATTTAGGCCTCACTGGTGGTGCCGTTAAAGAAATGGTGAAATTTGTATATGCATTATATGCTGCTTACGAAGGAACTGATTCTAGCATGTTTGAAATCAATCCTGTTTTAAAGACTTCAGATAATTTAATTCTTGCTGTTGATGCTAAGGTAACTCTAGATGATAATGCATTATTCCGTCATAAAGATTTTAAAGAACTACGCGATGAAACAGAGGAGGATCCTATTGAAGTAGAAGCGCGCCGATTCGACCTTAACTATGTGAAACTAGATGGTAACGTAGGTTGTATGGTAAATGGAGCTGGACTAGCAATGGCTACTATGGATATGATTAAAATGAGCGGTGGTGACCCTGCCAATTTCCTTGATGTTGGAGGAACCGCAAATGCAAAACGTGTTGAAGAAGCATTCCGTATCATTTTAAAAGACCCCAATGTAGAAGCTATTTTGGTTAATATCTTTGGTGGAATTGTTCGTTGCGACAGAGTAGCCCAAGGTATTGTTGATGCTTATGCCAATATTGGTGATATTAAAGTTCCTATCATTGTAAGATTACAAGGAACTAATGCTACCGAAGGTAAAGCACTCATCGACAAATCAGGATTAAAAGTATCTTCAGCTATTGCTTTAGAAGATGCTGCTCGATTGGTAAAAGAAGTGGTTGGATAAAACCAGAAATAATATATTTTGAAAGCCGAATTCACTATGAAGTCGGCTTTTTTTATGTTCAGAATACTGCCTTAAGTGTTAAATGCATTTATACTCCTTGCTTACTAAAACAGAAAACCTTATATTAGATCCACAATTATTAAACAAGTTATTCACCTATAACCACAGTCATACAATCTAGATAGATGATATGATATAAAATGACATAAAATGAAGACTCAACAATTTATTTACTTCCCACGACAAGAAGCCAAATGCAATATTCAAAAATTTAATTTCTACCCTGATCTGATTTTAATCTTTGCCAGTAGGTCCATGTTTGCTGATACTCCATTGGTGAATATGCTCAAAAAAGCTTATCCAAAAGCTATCATCACTGGTTGTAGCACTAGTGGTGAAATTAATGGAGTCAATGTAAATGACAATAGTCTGACTGCAACTGCAATTAAATTTGATAAAACAAAACTAAAATATAGCGAGGTAAATATTGGCGACTTCAAGAGTTCTGCTGAGGCTGGCACCCATTTAGTTCAAGGACTAGTAGCCGAAGACTTGAAGCATGTATTTGTATTATCTGAAGGTTTGCAAGTAAACGGGACAGAATTAGTAAATGGAGTAAGAGCCGGATTACCAGAAGGCATAAATACCACAGGAGGCTTGGCTGGAGATGGTGCTTTATTTGAAAAAACTGTAGTGGTTTCAAATTCCGGTGAAGTTAAAAGCGGTCTGATTACTGCCATCGGATTTTATGGGAAAGACATTCAAATAGGTTATGGAAGCCTCGGGGGCTGGGATAGCTTTGGAATCGAACGTTCAGTGACCAAATCGGATGGAAATATTTTATACGAAATTGACAATCTTCCAGCTTTAGAGTTATACAAATCTTTCTTAGGTGAAAAAGCGAAAGACTTACCTGCTTCTGGCCTACTCTTTCCACTCAGCATGCGAACTGAGGCTGGGGCTGAGCCTGTTGTAAGAACCATACTTGCCGTTGATGAAGAAAAACAAAGTCTGACTTTTGCTGGTGATATTCCTGAAGGATCCTTTATTAAACTAATGAAAGCCAATATTGACAGACTCATCAATGGTGCAGAAAATGCTGCTGAGGTGAGCGTAAATCCATTGACTGATAAAACAGCACAATTGGCTATATTAATTAGTTGTGTTGGGCGAAAACTTGTTCTTAAGCAAATGGTAGAAGAAGAAGTAGAAGCTGTTCAAGAAGTAGTTGGCGAAAACGCCATCCTCACAGGTTTTTATTCCTATGGAGAAATGGCCCCTTTCCTCGAAGGTGCAAAATGTGAGCTTCACAACCAAACCATGACCATTACCACTTTTGCTGAATAGAACCCATAAAACTCAAATTACTCAATGCACCGTTTATTAAAAAGACAAATCAAAAAAACATTGTCAGCAGATCTGAATGAATCAGGTCTGCTCGATGATTTTATTGAAGCAGTAAATACCGCCTATAAAAATTTTGATTCAGATTATCAGCAATTAGAACGAACCTTAGAAATTAGTGCTAAAGAATCCTTTAAAGAATTAAGCGATTTCAAAAATGCTATTAGCAAAACATCTATGGTTTTTATTACCGATTTTCACGGAGTCATCACCTTTGCAAATGATAACTTTATTGAAGCTATAGGATATGATAAGAGTGAATTATTTGGCCAAAGAAATCAGAAGTTCAATAGCAATTATCATGGCTCTGTATTTTATGACGAAATGGCTAAAACCGTTATTAACGGGAATGTTTGGAAAGGTGAAATTAGAGATATTACAAAAGACGGTAAATACTTTTGGACAGATACCACCATTGTTCCATTTTTAAATTCAGCTGGTAAACCCACAAAATATATCACCTTTAAAATTGATATTTCAAAGATTAAAGATGCTGAACAAGAAACCATGGCTTATGCTAAAAACCTGGAGAAAATCAACAAAGAATTAGACCAATTTGCCTATGTGGTTTCACACGATCTAAAAGCACCTTTACGTGCCATTAATAATCTTTCGGAATGGATTGAAGAAGACATGGAAGAGGCCATGGATGAAGATACGAAGAACAACATGAACTTATTACGCTCGCGTGTTACAAGAATGGAAGGCCTTATTAATGGAATACTAGAATACAGCCGGGTGGGTAGGATCAAAGCAAAAATTTCACATGTAGAACTCAATCGGTTTTTCCATGAATTAAAAGAAGCCAACCAAACCAAGAAACATATTGAATTTGACATTCCTCAGAATATGCCAACCATTCATACTGAGCGGGTCACTTTATATCAAGTCCTACAAAACTTCATTAGCAATGCCATCAAATACAACATCAGCGAATCGATTAAAGTAAAAATTAGATTTGAAATCAATCCTCCATTTTACTATTTTAGTGTAACAGATAATGGCCCCGGAATAGCTGAAGAGTATTTGGAGAAAATATTTGTTATTTTCCAAACACTCCAAGCCCGTGATAAAATTGAAAGCACCGGTGTAGGCTTAGCCATAGTAAAGAAGATAGTTGAAGACAAAGGTGGAGAAATTACTGTAAACAGTGAAATTGGGAAAGGAAGTACTTTCAAATTTAGCTGGCCCATTATTATAAAAAACGAAATATTTTAACGCATGACAGATACAATTATTAACATCCTACTTATAGAAGATGATGAAGTGGACATCATGAATGTGAAAAGAGCATTCAAAAAAAACAATATTGAGAATCCACTATACATAGCCCACGATGGAGTGGAAGCATTAGAAAAACTCAGGGGAACCCACGAACAAAAAATCCATTTTCCTCGCATTATCCTACTAGATTTAAATATGCCACGTATGGGAGGATTAGAGTTTCTAGAGGAAATGCGAAAAGACGAGAAGCTTAAAACCATCTCCGTTTTTATTATGACTACCAGTAATGAGGAAAGTGATAAACTAAAAGCCTTTAACCTAAATGTTGCAGGCTATATACTTAAACCTCTTTCAATGAATCAGTTTATCCACGCTGTCTCCACTTTAAAGAGTTATTGGAAGCTTTGCGAATTCCCACCAAATTAAACCAAATGAAAGACGCCGAACAAATAAGAATATTATTGGTAGACGATGATGAGATTGATATTATGGCTTTTAAGAGAGCACTTAAAAAAGCTGAAATTTCACATTCCATCACCTCCTTTACTTATGCCAAAGAAGCCCTAATTCACCTTACTGAGCATAAAACAAACTATGATTGTATCTTCATTGATTACCTATTACCAGGTGTTGATGGCTTACAATTACTAAGACAAATAAATGAATTAGACATATCTATTCCTGTAAGCGTAATCACCTCCCACGGAGATGAAAAACTAGCTGTGGAGATAATGAAGGAAGGCGCTTTTGACTATTTCCCAAAGTCAGAGGTGAGAGCTGAGCAATTGAGGAAAAAAATTAATTCAATATTGCAATATAATGAAATCCAAAATGAAAAATCACAAGTAGAGAAATCACTACAAAAGCACAAACTATTTCTCCAAGGCATTACCCAGTCCTCTCCTAACATCATCTATATTTTTAATATGGAACAAAGAGAATTCACCTATGCCAATAGAAATATTTTAAATGACTTGGGTTTTGAAATTTCTGAGGATGAGGTTTCAGGCTATCAATCTATTATTGAGCAAATGAATAAAGAAGATGCTCAAGCTGCTTTTAAATATATGCAGGAAATTGCTGAAAATCCCGATTATCAAAATTCCGAACTGGAGTTCAGATTGAAGAATTCCAAAGGAGACTGGGTTTGGTTTTTCAATAAAGATTCTATTTTCAGTAGACATAAAAATGGACATGTAAAAGAAATTATTGGAACAACTATTAATATCTCTAATCTCAAGAAAGTAGAAGAAGAATCTGCCAATGCCAAAGAAGTAGCCGAAAAAGCTTTGGAAATTAAAGCAGAGTTCCTCTCTAATATGAGTCATGAGATCAGAACTCCAATGAATGCGATTATTGGCTTAACCGACATCGTTTTGCAAGAGCCTCTAACTGAGTTAGTGAAAGATAATTTAAAAACCATAAAACATTCTGCCGATAATTTATTGGTTGTAATCAATGACATTTTAGACTTTTCTAAAATTGAAGCTGGAAAAGTAAAAATTGAGAAAACGAGCTTTAACTTTATCTATCAATTGGAGCATATTGAAAAGACCATGATTTTCAAAGCCCAACAGAAGCATTTAGACTTTAATTTAATTATTGATAGTGATATTCCTGAGTTTTTATTGGGTGACCCATTTCGCCTAAATCAAATCATCCTGAACCTTTGCAGCAATTCCATAAAATTCACCGACAAAGGTCATGTGGATATTAAAGTGAAATTAAACAGAAAAGTGGGAGACCAAGTCAGTATTCACTTTTCTGTTGAGGACTCTGGAATTGGAATTTCGGAGGATCGCCAAAAAGAAATTTTCGAGAGCTTTACACAAGCCGACGTTAATATCACCAGACAATTCGGAGGCACAGGTTTGGGACTTTCCATCACTAAACAGCTCATCCAGCTTATGGGAGGCCAAATACAGTTAACGAGTGAATTAGAAAAAGGATCTAAATTTTTCTTCGATTTGGATTTCACCATCAGCAAGTCAGCCACAAAAGAATTTGATGCCATCAACTATTCAGAAAAATGTTTAGCAGGTTTAAACATTCTGGTTTTTGAAGATAACCTGATCAATCAAAAAGTAATATCTCAAATTCTACTGAAATGGGGTTGTAAATTTCAATTGGCTGATAATGGTTTGATTGGAATCGGTAAAATGGCCAAAGAATCCTTTGATATAGTTTTGATGGATTTACAAATGCCAGTAATGGATGGTTATGAAACCACCAAAAGAATAAGGCAAGGTAATGCCGGAATCAACAATATCAGAATTCCAATCATTGCGCTAACTGCTGATGCTTTTCCCGAAACAAAAAAGAAAGTGGTTGACCAAGGCATGAATGATTTGGTGAGTAAGCCTTTTAAAAAAGAGGTGCTTAATCATAAACTATATAAAATGGCTATGAAACATTGTCCTGAGCAATTGTCTTATAACCAATTGGATTGATTTAGTCGAGAACTGAAAACTCGGAATTCTCACTCTTATATTCTGGAATCATCTTTTTGAGGAGCTTAACCAACTCAAATACATCTTGTTGAGCTAAAGCTTCTTGAAAAGCCATGACCGTGTTATTAATCTCCTCTATTTGAGACTCCTGCACATTGGCGATCAATATTTTTTCATGATGAGTTGGTTTTGTATTTTCTTCTTCAGCCAACAATTCTTCATAAAGTTTTTCACCGGGTCGTAAACCAGTAAATTCAATAGCAATATCTTTATTAAGCTCAAGACCAGAAAGGCGTATCATCTTTTTAGCTAAGTCAACAATTCTTACTGATTTCCCCATATCAAAGACAAATATCTCCCCTCCTTTCCCCATACTGCCTGCTTCTAAAACTAATCTACAGGCTTCTGGAATAGTCATAAAGAAGCGAGTAATGTCTTTATGAGTTACAGTAACAGGCCCCCCATTTGCTATTTGCTTTTCAAACAAAGGAATAACAGAACCATTAGATCCCAAAACGTTTCCAAAGCGAGTGGTGATAAACTGAGTTTTAGAACTTGATGCTAAGGAACGTACATAAACTTCAGCAAATCGCTTGCTGGCTCCCATTACATTGGTTGGGTTTACAGCTTTATCAGTGGATATCATCACAAACTTGCTCACTTTATGCTCCACAGAAAGATTGGCCATATTCCTTGTTCCGAGCACATTCACTCTAATGGCTTCCATAGGATTTTTTTCCATCATGGGGACATGTTTATAAGCCGCAGCATGAAAAACATAATGGGGTTTAAATCGAGCAAATACAGCTTTCATTCTATCCGTATTTGCTACATCAGCTAATATATAACGGGCTTCTACGTTTGGGAATGTTGCACTTTGCTCTATTTCTAGTTGAAATAAAGGACTCTCCGCTTGGTCTACCAAAAGGAGCTTTTTGGGCTTGAACCGACTCACTTGTCTTACCAATTCACTTCCTATACTTCCTGCAGCTCCACTTATCAGAACCACTTTATCGCGTAAATCCCCTTTAACCTTAGCTTCTGAAAGTTTTATCTCATCCCTTCCCAATAAATCTTCTATTCTAACACTACGAATTTGCTTCAAGCTCAATTCACCGTTAATCCAGGTTTGCACGGGTGGAACGTTTAAAACTACCACATTCAATTCCATACAAATATCTATCAATTCCTGTTTCCTGTTATTAGGTAGGCTTTGCACTGCTAATATCAGTTGCTCTATATTTTTTTCCTCAAGTATCTTTCGAATATCATCGCCAGAATAGACTTTAGTTCCACCCAACCTTTTTTTAGCTTTAGATTTATCATCATCGAAAAAACCGATGATTTTTACTTTGGAATTAATCTCTGCCTCTAGCGCACGGCTGGTAATCACACCTGCCTCACCAGCTCCAAATATCATTACCTTTGTAAACCCAGAGTGAGGTTTTGACAACTCGATATAAGCTATCTTCACAAAAACACGATAACTTACCAAGAACAAAAGAGAAGTAATAAACTCCAATATAATAATACTATAAGGGATTAAATGAATTTGTAAAGAACTACGAACACTTATCATATTTGCGATTGCAAATAGAATACTTCCGCTGCTCAAAATAATAAAAATCCGACTGGCATCTCGAGTACTGGTATACTGTATAACTCCGGCATGCATTTTCGCCACAAAAAAGCTGAATACACGAACTGTAAAAATAATGACAAAAGCCATATTAAAATATGCTATTTCACTTCCGGGTATACGGAAATTAAACCTTAACATATAGGCTGTTAAAATAGAAAAAACGATAATAAGCGTATCAATAATAAATACAGTCCAGCGGGGTACTTTATATTTTAAAATCCAATCTTTCATTGAGGTGTTTTCGAGTTTCCAAATATACATGAATAATATAAATGTCTAATTTTAAATATCCAACTTTATAATTGGTTTAAATAAGAGACATGCTTACTGAATATTACCAAAATGGAAAATTTGTAATTATATTATCATTAATTTCGCGGCATAAAATAATGTCTACTCAAAAATATTAAAAATGAGAAATACAGCTTTCACCCACATCCACGAGAGTTTAGGCGCCAAAATGGTGGAGTTTGCAGGCTATAAAATGCCTATTCAATACGAAGGGCTAAATACTGAGCACGAAACAGTGAGAAATTCTGTTGGTGTTTTTGATGTATCACATATGGGAGAATTTTGGGTTTACGGACCTAAAGCTCTTGATTATTTACAAAAGATAACGTCGAATAACGTAGCTGCTTTAGAAGATGGTAAAGTCCAATATAGTTGCTTTCCTAATGGAAAAGGCGGAATCGTAGATGACCTTTTGGTTTACCGTTTTGAAGCTGAAAAATATTTATTAGTGGTTAACGCTGCCAATATTGACAAAGATTGGGAATGGTGTACCAAACAAGCAGAGCTCATGGGCTTAGAAGCTGGAAAAGACATCACAAATGCATCTGATAATATTGCGCAGTTAGCGGTTCAAGGTCCTAAAGCTTTAGAGGCTATGCAGAAATTAACTTCTGTAAATATCGTAGATATGGAATACTATACTTTCCAAGTTATAGAGTTTGCTGGCATTCCAAATGTCATTTTATCCACTACCGGTTATACTGGTTCTGGTGGATGCGAAATCTATATTCCAAATAAAGATGCCGACCAGTTATGGAAAGCCATTTTTGAAGCCGGAGAAGATTATGGTATCAAACCAATTGGTCTAGGTGCTAGAGACACCCTACGTTTAGAAAAAGGATTCTGTCTTTATGGAAACGATATTAACGATACTACTTCTCCTATTGAAGCAGGTTTAGGTTGGATTACAAAATTTGTTGAAGGCAAAGATTTCATCGATCGTGACTATATGCAAAAGCAGAAAGACGATGGCGTAACCAGAAGATTACGTGGATTCGAAATGTTAGAAAAAGGTATTCCACGACAGCATTACGAAATTTGTGATGCAGAAGGTAATGTAATTGGTGAAGTAACTTCTGGCACTCAATCTCCAATGATGAAAAAAGGAATTGGTATGGGATATATTGCTACTGCTCATGCAAAATTTGGTAGCGAAATTTACATTAGAGTTAGAAAAAACTTAGTAAAGGCTCAGATTGTAAAGATGCCTATCTACAAGGATTAGTATAATTTTACTCATAAAAAAATGCCATCACTAATTAAAGTGATGGCATTTTTTTATTTATGAAAAGAGTTTAATTTACTAAACCTCTACCTATCTTTTTAATTTTACCTTGCTCTTTTAGTTCAGCAATAAGGTGATCTAAAATTCCATTGATAAACACTTTACTCTTTGGGGTACTAAAGTATTTACTCAGGTCAATGTATTCATTCATAGAAACTTTAATTGGGATAGTTGGCATTTCAAGTATCTCAGCTAAAGCCATCTTTATCAGAATTTTATCAATAGTTGCTAATCTTTCAATTTCCCAGTTTTTAATATTTGGTTTAATCAACTCATCATACTCAAATTGCTTGTCCAAAACTTCCTTATACAAATCTCTTGCGAAAGATCTATCTTGACTTCTACCCTCCTCTTTATCATCTTTAAACAAGGGAGGAAGTCTTCTTTCTTCAGTCCAACCTTGTTTGTAATTAGATATAATCATCATCACCACTTCTGCAGCTAAATTATAATCATCAGTCCAATCCAAATTTTTCTCCGCAAATAAAGAATGAAGACTTTCGTGGGGTAATACTACTTCTTCAAAAAAGCGAATAACAAATTCTTTGTCCTGCTTATAATTCGAATCTTTGAGCTGAAGATAATCGTTATAAAACTCAGTTTCCAAAAGATTCATAAATACTTTTCTAATCATTTCGGGCTCAGTTGACCAGTTCACGGCCAAATTATCAACTCTGCGATTAAAATCTGCATTATCGCGAATCTGGAGTAAAACAGGATTATTAATAAACCTAGTGTTTGGGTTTTTATTCTCCTCTGTAGGAAAATGTTTCTTTTTGGCTTCTTCTAGACGGTTTTCAGAAAAGTCTCTAACTTCAAGCATAAAACTCATTTGATAAATGGCCAAGTCATATAATTTATCAAACTTACTCATTAGTTTTTTTTGTCCATTATATACATCGGTTTGGTCAGATTGAATGGCAGCATAAAGGGCTTGTAGTACCTTGATTCTGATATGTCTTCTATTTAGCATGGCATTTTTTCTATGATAAGAACTATTTCGGCGGCAAAAGTATCTAAATTTTTCATTCATAAAGATAAAAAAAAATCCGAAAAATGATAAATAAATGTTCACAACTCATTAAATCCTACTGAATAAAAAAAAGAATTAGCTAAGTAGGTCAAACACACCGAATTTCATCAATACCACATTGATTTTTTTTATATATTTGCAGCCCTAAAAATCGATGAGACTTTGATCTCTTTCAAAACAATAAATAAAGAAGGTATTGTTTTGAATTAATTTGAAGAAAATAAAACACTTATAAAAAGAAAATTCATGAATATCTCAAGAGAAAACACAGGAGATTTGACAGCAGTTCTTAAAGTAGAAATTGCAGAGCTTGACTACGCAGAGAACGTAAAAAAAGCATTAGGTGACTTAAGAAAAAAAGCCAATATCCCTGGGTTTAGAGCCGGAAAAGTTCCTTTTGGCGTTGTGAATAAAATGTATGGCAAATCAGTTTTGGCAGATGAGGTTAACAAAATGTTGGGCGAATCATTGAACAATTACATTACTGAGAACAAACTAAATATTTTAGGACAACCCCTTCCAAGTGTTGACCAAAAGGACGAAATCAATTTTGATACTCAAAAAGATTTTGTTTTTCATTTTGATATTGGTTTTTCTCCTGAAATCAATTTAGAGTTAAACAAAGACATACATGTTGGGTACAGTGAAATTGAGGTAGCAGATAACATGGTGGATGATTATATGACAGATATTCGCGAGCGTTTTGGCGAACAAACTCATCCAGAAAATGTAGAGGAAAACAGTAAAATTACAGCTTCATTTAAACAATTAGATGAAGAAGGAAATGCAATAGAAGGCGGAATAGCTTCTGAAGATGCTACATTTGCTGTAGAAGATATTAAACTTAAAACCATCACTAAATTATTAGTTGGAAAAGCTGTTGGCGAAACAGTAAAGTTAGACCCCATGAGAGCTCTTAAAGATGCCAACAAGGTTGCAGCTATGCTTAAAGTTGCTAAATTAATGGTTGAAGATTTAAAAGCAGAATTTGAAGTTGAAATAAAAGAAATAGTTAATATTACTCCTGCTGAACTTAACGAGGAATTATTTAAAAAAGCATATCCTAGTGCAGAGCTTAAAACTGAAGAAGATTTAAGAAACCGCATTAAAGAAGATGCTTCAAAGCAATTTGCAGGTGAAAGTGACAAACTATTCATGGGAAAAGCTGTGGATGTTTTGATAGAAAAAGCTGGCATGAAATTACCAGATGAGTTCATGAAGCGTTGGATTTTAGAAAACAACGAAGGTGAGCTTACTGCAGAACAATTAGAAGTTCAGTATGACAGCTATGCTAATTCTTTGAAATGGCAAATCCTTCAGAACAAACTCATTACAGACAATAATCTACAGGTTAGTGAGGAGGAAATAAGAAATCATGTTAGAGGTTTCATTAGTGGTCAATATTTTGGCGGAATGGAACAAAACGAAGCTTTCGAAAGCTCATTGAATGGTATTGTTGATAATGTCTTGAAAAATCAAGATGAAGTAAAGAAAATCTACGATCAACTTTACGACAATAAAATTTTGAATCTATTTAAAGAATCATTATCTTTAGATATAGAAACCATGCCTCTTGAAGACTTCATTAAAAAAGCTAGTGAAGTTCCTCAGGCATAAAAACCAACGAGAATGAATCCAAACGAATTTAGAAAATATGCCACTGGCCATATGGGTATTAGCAGCCTAACCATGGATCGCTATACTTCAATGGTTCAGAATTATATCTCTCCTACTATTATTGAGGAGCGCCAATTAAATGTTGCCCAAATGGATGTTTTTTCCAGGTTAATGATGGATAGAATCATCTTTTTAGGTGTCCCTATTGACGATTATGTATCTAATATTATTCAAGCTCAACTTCTATTTCTAGAAAGTGCCGATGCTGAAAAAGATATACAGATATACTTAAACACCCCTGGGGGATCAGTTTATGCTGGATTAGGTATTTATGATACCATGCAATATATCCAACCTCAAGTAGCTACTATCTGTACAGGCATGGCTGCTAGTATGGGAGCTGTACTATTATGTGCAGGTGAAAAAGGCAAGAGAACAGCCTTAAAGCATAGTAGAGTTCTTATTCATCAGCCAATGGGTGGTGCACAAGGACAAGCTAGCGATATAGAAATCACAGCTAAAGAAATCCTGAAACTTAAGAAAGAACTTTACCAAATCATCAGCAGTCATAGCGGTCAAACCATTAAGAAAATAGAAAAAGATGGCGACCGAGATTACTGGCTAACTTCAGCGGAAGCCAAGGAATATGGTATGATTGATGAAATTTTGGGAAGGTAGTTTTTATTATGGGAAAGAAAGAAAAAACAGAAGAGAAGTGCTCATTCTGTGGAAGACCAAAAGAAGAAACTAGTATTCTTATTGCTGGATTCTCAGGTCATATTTGCGATAGTTGTGTTGAACAGGCACATATTATAGTTAAGGAGGAAGTAAAAGGAGACCACAATGGTATTCCTACTGAAGAAATACCTACTCCTAAAGAAATCAAAGGGTTTCTTGATGAATATGTCATTGGTCAGGACGAAGCAAAGAAAATCCTTTCGGTAGCGGTTTATAATCACTATAAGAGAATAGGTCAGCCCGAAAGCAAGAAGTACAAAGATGTTGAGATTGAAAAATCAAACATCGTGCTGGTAGGCGAAACAGGAACAGGAAAAACACTTTTAGCTAGAACTATTGCCAAAATCCTTAAAGTTCCATTTGCCATTGTTGATGCAACAGTATTAACTGAAGCTGGTTATGTTGGAGAAGATGTAGAAAGCATCCTATCAAAATTACTACAAGCCGCTGATTACGATGTAGCTTCTACCGAAAAAGGCATCATCTTTATTGATGAGTTGGACAAAATTGCTCGCAAGAGTGATAACCCTTCTATCACTAGAGATGTATCTGGCGAAGGAGTTCAACAAGCCTTGCTAAAATTACTCGAAGGAACAGATGTGAACGTTCCTCCACAAGGTGGTCGTAAACACCCTGAGCAGAAAATGGTAAAAATCAACACTCGAAACATCTTATTTATTGCCGGAGGTGCCTTCAATGGAATCGAACGTCATATTGGCTCTCGATTAAGGACCAATATGCTGGGCTACGGTGCTAAAAAAGGGAAAGAGCAAATTGATATGAAAAACCTTTTACAGTACGTTTCTCCAACAGATTTAAAGAAGTTTGGTCTTATTCCTGAAATTATTGGAAGAATGCCAATACTTACTTATTTAAATCCTTTGGATAAAGATGCACTGAAAAGAATTCTTACTGAACCCAAAAATGCCTTGACTAAACAGTTCGGTAAACTTTTTGAGATGGATGACATTGAACTTAGTTTTGCCCAAGATGCTATAGAATATATAGTTGACAAAGCCATTGAGTTCAAAATTGGAGCTCGTGGTTTGCGTTCTATTATTGAAGCAATAATGACAGAGGCCATGTTTGAAGCTCCATCTTCAAAAGACAAAAGCAAACTTAAAATCACAAAAAAGTATGCTGAAGACATGCTGAATGAAAATGGAATAAGTAAACATAAAGTGGCCTAAAAATCATTTTACACTATCAAAAAGCTGCTTTTAACACGAAAGCAGCTTTTTTTATGGTATAAAATTTGATTAGTTTTGTTTTCAATTAATAATAATTATGATTCGAGCTATCATTATTATCGTTCTCAGCATTGGATACTCTCATTTGTTTTCTCAAACAAATGGAGTTATTCCTGCATATATTGAAAATGGAGATACCATATACGTGGAGTTTCTGAATGAAGTTGAAGTCAAAGCTCCATTGGTTTTCGATAGTAAAAGAAATGCTAAACGATATAGTAGAGTCGTTCGATATGTAAAAAAGGTATATCCTTATGCAAAAGTAGCTGGAATAAAAATGAGAGAATACGAAGCCATACTCGAAAAAACAGATAAGAAACGAGATCGAAAAAAGATTATGCGTCGAGCCGAGCAAGAATTAAAAGAGGAGTTTGAAAATGAATTGAAGCAACTCACCTATATGCAAGGCGAAATCTTATTAAAACTCATTGATAGAGAAACTAACACATCGGGTTATGAATTGGTAAAAGATATGAGAGGAGGTTTTAAGGCCACATTCTACCAAAGTTCTGCCAGATTATTTGGCTTCAATTTAAAAGATCGTTACGACCCAGAAGGACGAGATAAAGAGTTAGAATATATTGTTCAGTTAATAGAGCAAGGCAAGCTTTAAGTTATTGCTTCAAAATATTAGACAGCTCAGCAAAATTAAATGGTTTACGCAGCATACCATTCATTCCAACTTTATAACATTTAGTCTTTATACCCTCAAAATCTTCAGCTGTTAATGCAATAATTCTAACTTCCGATTTCTTTGGATTGTTTTTCTCGATGTTCCTAATCTCCGTTGCAACTTCGAAACCATCCATACCCGGCATCTTAATATCGAGAAGAATGAGATCATAATCCTTAACTCTATATTTAGCTATGGCTGTTTTACCTTCTCGTGCTACTTCTACCTCATGACCTATTCGGTCTAAACTGACTTTAGCTACTTTTTCATTTATCAGGTTATCTTCAACTAATAGAATCCTCAGTTTAGAATCCTTTGAACCCTTTGATGTGATTAGTATATCTTTCTTATACTTTGCAGGAATAACAGCTCCAATTTCATTGGCCAGATGCGACAAGACAATTGGTTTGTTTAGATAACCTGAATAGCCTGCCTCACGCAAAGTTTCTTTATGATAAAGGTTTGCTGAGGCTGATATTAAAATAATTTCAGCTCTATTTAAGGGTCTCATTCCTTTCAACCTTCTAATCTCCATCCTATCTGTAACTTCCTGAAAATGTCTTTCTAGTAATATCAAATCAAAAACATCACTAATCTTATTATTCTCCATATACTCAATAACCTCACCAGTACTTGTAAAAGCTAAGACTTCTATACTTAAGGTTTGTAGGTATTCTTTGAGTATCTTTCTGCTAATTTCATGTTTTTCAATAACTATGGCTTTCAATCCGCTAAAAGTAATTCCAGAATTACTATGACTAAAAGCCATCTTGTTTGTGGTTTTCACAAATAGGGCAGTAAACCAAAAATTACTTCCCTTACCCTCCTCACTCTTGAATCCCATTTCACCACCCATCAGTTCACTCATTCGCTTAGAAACTGCCAAACTTAATCCAGGGCCATTATAATCGAGGAATCGCTTTTTGTCTATTTTGGTTACCGTATTATAAAGCGCTTCTTGCTTAACAGGACTCATTCCCATACCAGTATCTTCTACTCTAAACTTTAAAGTCACCGTATCTAGTTGACTCGATTCTGTTTCCACATAGATAACTATTTCACCTTTTACAGTATAGTTTACAGCATTCCTTACAAAATTCAGTAGAATCTCTTTAAGTCTAACAGGATCCCCCAACATCAATTCAGGAATCCCAGGTTCAAGATAAACAACCAATTCAATCTCTTTCTCTTTAATCTCCGGTTGAACATACTCTGCAACACCGTGTACAATATCATTAATATTAAATGGTACTTCATCCAAGTCTATGGTATCTGAAGCCAAACGAGCTCTATCAAGAAGAGAATTAACTGCTGTTAATAGGTTACTTCCACTGGTATTAAGATCCACCAAATATTCATCCTGTTCTTTATCTAGTTTTGTTTTCTTCAATAAATCTACTAAACCCAAAATACCATTCATTGGAGTTCTAATCTCATGAGAAATGGAAGACCAAAATTCCATTTTAGTAGAATTTACACTTTTTAAGATTTGATCTTTCTCCTCTTGAAGTTGCTTGATTTTCCTATATTGAAATAGCAAATAGACGATCAAAATCGTAATTAAAACGATTAAAAATATGGCTAAAACATTAATATTCGTTATCATAGAAATGGTTTTTAAAAGTACATCAAGATACAAATAATCAACTCATAGAACAATTCAAAGATTGCTACTTTTCAACACATAAATATGAATAAACCAATAAAACAATATGCTTAAAAAAGTTCACCGAACAATATTTCTTGGCTTAAACACACAAATCAACTGACTATTTCCTTCTCTCTAAACATGAAATTCGGTGTTTTTTTCATCCACCAATAGAACAAGTAGTGGTGTTTATTAGTAATGATAACAATAGAATCAAAAAGAAATGAAATAAGAACACAAAAAACCACCGCAATCGTTTGAAATTCAGTAATCGAAAATATCATTTGCCTTATGAAATTTTAACGCAAATGAAAGCATAAATTTTGTAAATTTGCAGTCCTAAAAACGAAATTTATATATTTTAAAATACATAATAATGGGTAAAGAAAAAAATCAAAAAAACGTTTATCTCTGGGGAGATAAAAAAGCCGATGGTGATGCTACCATGAAAAACCTATTAGGTGGTAAAGGTGCTAACCTTTGCGAAATGAATTTAATTGGTGTTCCAGTTCCTCCTGGTTTCACTATTACTACCGAAGTTTGTACCCTTTATAACGACAAAGGTCGTGATTACGTAGTTAGTCTAATCAAAGAAGAAGTTGAGACTGCTGTTAAAGCAGTAGAAGAAATGATGGGTACAAAATTTGGTGACAAAGAAAACCCATGTTTACTTTCAGTTCGTTCTGGAGCTCGTGCTTCTATGCCAGGAATGATGGATACAGTTTTAAACCTAGGTTTGAACGATGCTGCTGTTGAAGGTATCGCAAAAAAATCTGGAAACGATCGTTTTGCTTGGGATTCTTACCGTCGTTTCGTACAAATGTACGGTGACGTAGTTATGGGAATGAAACCTGAATCTAAAGAAGACATCGATCCTTTCGAAGAAATTATTGAAGCTATTAAGGAAGAAAAAGGCGTTGAAGACGATAAAGACTTAAGCGTTGACGATTTGAGAGAAATGGTTAAGCGTTTCAAAGCTGCCGTTAAAGCTCAAACTGGTCAAGATTTTCCAGATGATCCATGGGAACAACTATGGGGTTCTGTAATGGCTGTTTTTGATAGCTGGATGACAAAAAGAGCTATCTACTATAGAAAATTAAATGATATTCCTGCTGAATGGGGAACTGCTGTTAACGTTCAGGCCATGGTATTTGGTAACATGGGTGCTAATTCAGCTACTGGTGTTGCCTTTACAAGAGATGCTGGTACAGGTGAAAACCTTTTCAACGGCGAGTACTTAATTGATGCTCAAGGTGAAGATGTTGTTGCTGGTATCCGTACTCCTCAGCAAATTACAAAAGAAGGTTCAATGAGATGGGCTGTTCTTGCTAGTGTTTCTGAAGAAGACAGAGCTGCTAACTTCCCTTCATTAGAAGAAGCAATGCCTGTAATTTATAAGGAACTAGATGAGTTGCAAAACAAACTAGAACAACATTATAAAGACATGCAGGATCTTGAGTTCACCGTACAAGATGGTAAACTTTGGATGCTACAAACAAGAAATGGAAAACGTACTGGTGCAGCTATGGTTAAAATTGCCATGGACAAGCTTAAAGAAGGTATGATTTCTGAAAAAGAAGCTTTATTAGAAGTTGAAGCTAACAAATTAGATGAGTTACTTCACCCTGTATTTGACAAAGATGCTCTTGCTAGCGGAACTGTTGTTACCAAAGGTTTACCAGCTTCTCCTGGCGCTTCTACTGGACAGATTGTTTTCTTTGCTGACGAATGTGAAAAATATGAAAACGCTGTTTTAGTTAGAATTGAAACTTCTCCTGAAGATCTTGAAGGAATGAATGTTGCCAATGGTATTTTAACTGCTCGTGGTGGTATGACATCTCACGCTGCTGTTGTTGCTCGTGGTATGGGTAAATGTTGTGTTTCTGGCGCTGGTAGTCTTCGTATCGACTATAAGAAGAGAACTATGACTGTTGATGGTAAAGTTTTCAAGGAAGGAGACTGGTTGTCATTAAACGGAACAACAGGTGAAATCTTAGAAGGAAAAATTGCTACTATCAAGCCTGAGTTGAGTGGTGATTTTGGTGAGTTAATGAAATTAGCTGACAAACATTCTGTAATGTTAGTTAGAACTAATGCAGAAACTCCTAACGACTCTAAAGTAGCTCGTGACTTTGGTGCACAAGGAATTGGTCTTTGCCGTACAGAACATATGTTCTTCGAAGGTGATAAGATTAAAGCTATGCGTGAGATGATTCTTTCAGAAGATGAAGCAGGTAGAAGAGAAGCTCTTGCTAAATTATTACCACTTCAAAGAGAAGATTTCGAAGGTATTTTCCAAGCGATGCACGATCTTCCTGTAACTGTTCGTTTACTCGACCCACCATTGCATGAGTTTATTCCTCACGAGGAAGAAAACCAAAAAGAGATGGCTGACGAAATGGGACTTACTGTTGAAGATATCAAACAAAAAGTTGAAGATCTTCACGAATTCAACCCCATGTTAGGTCACCGTGGTTGTCGATTAGGAAATACCTATCCTGAAATTACAGAAATGCAAACTCGTGCTATCATCGAAGCTGCTTTAAACCTAAAAGCTAAAGGAATTACTGCTAAACCAGAAATTATGATTCCTCTTATCGGTACTAAAGCTGAATTGAAGATGCAAGAAGAGATTGTGAGATCTATTGCTGAAAAAGTATTCGAAGAAAGAAATGATAGAATCGATTATTTAGTTGGAACTATGATTGAAATTCCTAGAGCTGCTTTAACTGCTGACGAAATTGCTGAAACTGCAGAATTCTTCTCTTTCGGAACTAATGACTTAACTCAGATGACTTTTGGTTATTCAAGAGATGATGCTGGTAAATTCTTACCTGTTTATCTTGACAAAGGAATTCTTGATGCAGATCCATTCCAAGTTATTGACCAAACAGGTGTTGGTAGCCTAATGAAGATTGCTGTTGAAAAAGGTAGAAAAACTCGTCCAAATATCAAGATTGGTATTTGTGGAGAGCATGGTGGAGAGCCAAGTTCTGTTGAGTTCTGTAATACTTTAGGATTCGGTTATGTTTCTTGTTCTCCTTTCCGTGTACCAATCGCTCGTTTAGCTGCTGCTCATGCTAACATTAAGCAAGGTGCTTGGGATGCTGACGCTACAAAAGAAGCTCTAAAAGGTAGTGCCAAAAATATTGGTAATGCTGTTAGTGCTGAGTTTGATGTTGTTGAAAAAGAAGCGAAGAAAGTGGCAAAGAAAGCTCGTAAAGAAGCTGAAAAAGAGTTGAAAAACTTAAAATCAGAAGCTAAAAAAATCATCAGCAAATTCGAAGATGAAATTAAAAATTTGAAGAAGAAATAATTCTTAGAGTTTTTATCTAAATAATAAACCGTCTCTATTTTAGGGACGGTTTTTTTATGCCTCTTTTATAATGCAAACAAAGCAACTAGAAGAATAATTTCAAGTCATTAGAAATAATATCCTTCTGTTTTTAAAACTTTGGTACGATATTGGTTAGTCTATTAACATAATCATCAGAAAAAAAAGCTCATGAAAACTCGAATCATATCTTTTATCATTTTAAGCAGCGTATTTGTTCTTCTTTTTGCTTCATGTAGAAAAGATGACAGACCAGCTCAATTATATACAGATAGTCAAGAAATCATTTTTAAAAAGAATGAAACTATTCAATTCTTTGGAATCACAAATATGGGAAATGCTACCATGGATTACCAAGTATCAACAAACGACGATTTCTTGAGCGTTAGCCCATCATCTGGCAGCATTGGATTTAATCAATTGGCAAAAATACAAGTAAATGCAGAAACTTCAGGGTTAGATTATGGTTTGCATACTGGTTCCATAAACATACAAAGTAATGGTGGAAGTAGTTTTGTAGAAGTAACCATATTAAATCCCTATCCAGATCCACCAGCTCTTTGGTGGGATATAGACTATATAAAAATAGCAGCTAATTCTGATAGAGATTACATTACCATTAGCAATGATGGCGAAGGTATGTTAGAATATAATTTGACTACCTCATCAAGCTGGATGAGCTTTTCTCAAAACTCTGGAAACCTTTCCCCAGGACAAGAAGATAGAGTTTGGGTGATTGCTGACAGATCTGGATTGTCGAATGATTTATATTCTGGTGTGGTGAACATTACCTCAAACGGTGGAGATGCCAGTGTTGAGGTAGATATGGAAGTTGGGGTATATTCAGTAAGCTTCTTTAATCCAACTTATACTATTATTGATATAAAAGTTCCAGGTTTCGAATGGCTTCAAATTCCAGTTTTAGATAGAATTAATTATATATTCCCATCAAATCCGGGAGCAATAACCTATCAAGCCGAAACTAAAGGTGAAACAGTAAACTTCCAACAATTGGGTCTTACTTTAACTTGGCAAGAAACAATAAATCTCAGCAATGAAGACTCCCCAGTCTTTTATTTAAATATCAGTGAAGACTTCTTCTTCTTAAGTGCACAGAATTATGGAGCACATGATTTAAACAATTGGAGTATTAATTATGACACTGAATACCAATTCGACGAAGATGTAAATATTCCAAACGATGGATATGAATACTACTTTGGATATTACGACGCCCTAAATAATTCCAATGTGTATGCAAGTATAGTAGGCACTAATACGGATGCCTATTGGGAACAAGGAAAAGAGTTTAATTTCCCATGGACTTTGAACCAAGGAATATTGGTAGAAAGTGATTTAAAAAAATCAGGTATTATTTCAAACAGAGATTTCAAGAAAAAACATGAAACTCCAGAAACATTAAACATAAAATCTCAAACACAAAAAAATATCAGAACTCGTCATGCACAATCATTAGAGAATACGACTCGTAAGTAATTGTCTTAACACATATCATCAATATAGCCGGAAGTAATCATAATTCTTTCGGCTATTTTTTTGCTTAAATCCCTAACATTTTTACGTTATGTCAATCAAATAGAAAAACGTACATTTGCACCCTAAAATGAAAATGCAACATGGATAGAAATTCAATCATAGGTTTAGTATTAATATTTGCCATCTTTTTTGGCTTTTCTTGGTGGAACGCTCCATCAGAAGAAGAAAAACTAGCCTATCAAAACAGAATGGATTCTATAGCTTTAGTTAAAACTGAACTTCGCTATCAGGACTCTATAAATCGAGTACAGTATAATCAGGAAAACCAAATTAATCCTACTCAACTTGAGGATACTCAAGTAATTGATAATGGTGTAGTTCAAGAGCAATTACAACAGAAATTTGGGGCTTTTGCTAATTCCTCAGTTGGGGAGAATCAAATCATCAATGTAGAAAATGAAGTGATGAAACTCGACTTCCAGTCATTGGGAGGTAGAGTGAGACAAGCTGAGTTAATAAATTATCAAACCAACGACAGCCTTCCTTTAGTTCTATTCAAAGGCGATACTGCCACATTTGGATTTGTGTTTTCTGCTGCCAATCGTCTAATACACACTCAAGATCATAATTTTCAAGCATTTATTGATGGCAGACCTTACCAAGGACAAAAAGTTGAAGTTTCTGGTGACGATAGTGTAACTATAAGTATGCGCTTATTTCCCGATGCCAATCAAGGATATAATCAACACCAATATATTGAGTATGCTTATACCATCTATGGAAACAAATACATGTATTCCTTCAATGTAAGAATGAAGAACATGGAAACTTTGGTGGATAGTAGAAGTGGATATATAGACTTCAACTGGAGTGCCAATGTTAGAAATCAAGAAAAAATTGTAGACCGCTTTAATGGTTCTGCTATTTATTATAAATACTTTCAGGATGATGTAGATTGGCTTTCTGACAATGAAGAAGAAGCAGAAAAATTAGCCAGTAAGGTAAAGTGGGTCAGTTTTAAACAACGATTCTTTAGTCTTAGTATTATTGCTGACAAGGCTTTCATGAATGGCGAGATCAATCAGTATTATATGCCATCAAACGATCCTAAATATGAAATGACCATGTCTACTGTTCTTGGTATTCCGGTGAGTAATACTAGGGATATGGATTTTGGTATGCAGATTTATATGGGTCCCAATGAGTTTAAGAGATTAAAGTCATTTGACCTTGAACTTGAAAAGCAAATCCCAATTGGATGGAGTTTCTTCTTATTGGCATGGATTAATGAATACATTGTAATTAATGTATTCGACTGGTTAGGTCACTGGGGATGGAATTATGGAATCGTCATTTTAGTTCTTACGCTTTTATTGAAACTGGTACTATTCCCAATCGCATACAAAACCTATACCTCCTCTGCAAAGATGAGAGTCTTAAAACCAGAGATAGATGAGATAAACGAGAAGTTTAAAGACAAAGATGCGGTCAAGAAACAACAGGCCACCATGGATCTTTACAAAAAAGCGGGGGTAAATCCTCTAGCGGGTTGTGTTCCTATGCTATTGCAAATGCCTATCTTATTTGCAATTTTCCGTTTCTTCCCTTCCTCTATTGAGTTAAGACAGAAATCTTTCCTTTGGGCTCACGATTTATCTTCTTATGATAGTATTTTAGATCTCCCCTTCGAAATCCCATTCTATGGTGATCACGTAAGTCTATTTACATTATTAATGACTATATCTACTTTGATTTACACCAAAGTAAATAATGATATGATGGGGACTGGCTCTAATCAAATGCCAGGTATGAAAACCATGATGTATATGATGCCTATTATGTTCTTAGGAATGTTTAACAGCTATGCATCTGGTTTGAGTTATTACTATTTCTTAGCTAATATGTTCACCTTCCTCCAAATGTACTTAATTAGAATGACCATTAATGAGGATAAAATACATGCACAATTACAAGCCAATAAGAAAAAGCCTGTTAAGAAGTCTAAATTCCAACAAAAGATGGAAGATATGGCCAAACAAAGAGGTTTAGATCCTAAACAAATGAAGAAGAAATAATACTTATTTCTAAATATATAAAAGCCTCCTCTAATTCGTTTTAGAGGAGGCTTTCTTAGTATTTGCAAAAAGCGCCAATCTCTTCGTCTTTTTTGCTTTCAAATCCAGTCATTTACTATTGTAAACTCCCGAATTTAAAACCTGCAAAAACTTCGACCTTGAAGCCTTTTGCACAATACTACCTATTCTACCAATTATTTGTGCTAATAATTATTTTCGCCTATTATAGTTCACCTGAGGCTGTTTCTTTTTAGCCTTTTCGCTCATCACCGAGAAACCAAATTTACCAAGATGATCGCCTAGTTCATAATAATGGCCATGAGAGTAGACGAGTGGATTTGCTCTGAATAGCTCAAAACTGCCACTTCTTTTATCTAAATATTTCTCATCTGCCTGTATATTGACTACTTCAGCTACAAACATATCATGGGTACCCAGTTCTCTTATTTCAGTGACCTTACATTCAATATTTACAGGAGACTCCACTATAATAGGTGCATTTACTTTTTCTCCTTTTCTAGGGGTCAGCTTCATGGATTTAAATTTATCATAGTCTTTTCCACTTTTAACACCACACCAATCTGTTTGAAAAGCCAAATCTTTATTGGTTAAGTTGATTACAAATTCTTTAGTTCTAGAAACTATTTCATGTGAATGTCTATTCTTCCTAATGGAAGCATATAACATGGGAGGGTTGGTATTCAAAGTCCCGGTCCAAGCGATGGTAATGATATTATAATTATCCTTGTGATCACCACAACTCAGCATTACAGCAGGAATGGGATAAACCATAGTTCCAGGCTCCCACTGTAACTTTCCATTTTTTATAATCTGTTCTTCCATTTTTCGTATTTTCGGTCAAAGTTAAGCAAATCCTTTTTACTTCTAAAATATGATAAATATGACTTCTCCTTTTCCATATAATTACCATAGCCACTCCAAGTATTGTGATGGCGCTCATCAATTAGAAGATTATATTATCGCCTGTATTGATAAAGGATACCAATCTTATGGATTCAGCTCCCATGCTCCTATTCCTGGGGGAAGCGTTTGGAATATGAAGGCTGAAATGCTCGAAGGATATTTGAAAGAAGTAGATCGCCTTAAAGAAAAATACAACAGTCGAATTGAAATCTTTAAAAGCCTTGAAGTGGATTTTATTGATGAGGTTCAAGGTCCTTCCTCCTATGCACATTTATTAGATTATACAGTGGGAAGTATTCACTTTATAGGCAAAGGCCCAATATCTGAATTATTTGAAATGGATGGCCCATACTCAAAATTTCTTGATGGTTTAGCCAAACATTACGATAATAATTTGAGAGCTGCTATGGAACATTATTTTGAATTGAGTACAAAAATGATTCTAAACGATGCTCCTGATGTAATTGGTCATCCAGATAAAATAATCAGCCACGCCTTAAAAAATGACCCCACAATTTTATCCAAAAAATGGTATGGAGACCTATTGGAAGATTTTGCAAATACATTGGAGCAATCAGATGTGATTGTTGAAATCAATACTAAAGGACTGAAATTATCACAACAACCTACTACTTACCCACACCTCTCCTTTTTGAACATCCTCAAGAATAAAAATATAAAATTCCAGATGAATGCAGATGTTCACAAGTTGTCAGATATTGACCTTGGATATCAAAATACCTTAGAACTGATTCGACGTTTAGGAATAAAGGAATTATGGATACGAGAAAATGAGGAATGGAAAGCAAAAAGTATCTAGATTTGCAGCATGAGGAACAGAAGTTTAGATGGAAGAGTTTGTGAAAGCTTTTTTACAGATGATTTGAGTGCAGCTATAGATGTTGTTGAGAAAATCAAAAGTTTGGGAGAATTACGATTCGACTTGAGTCAACTAAGAATTGATGATATCGAACCCATTAAAAGCAGTACAGATAATGCACTAATTTTCACGTGTCGTGGCGGAAATTTTTCTGATGATATTCAATTAGAAGCCTATTTAAAGGCCATAGAATCAAACTATAGTTATATTGACATCGATCTTGAACATGATGGAACATTGCTCCCTTCTCTTTATGCTCCTCTTTCTCAATCATCTTGTCAACTCATTCTCTCTTACCATAATTATAATGAGACTCCATCTCCAAAAATACTAGATGAGAGGATTTCTAAAATGGCATCCTCTAAAGCCGATTTAATAAAGATTGCCACACTGCTTCATAGTCCAGATGATATTGATACACTAATTAAGACTCAGAATTCTCATCAAAATATCATTTGTCTTGGCATGGGTGAATTAGCAACTGAAAGTAGAATAAAAAGTATTCTAAATGGAGGAGCCTTTACTTTTACAGCTTATGATTTAAGTAAATCAACTGCTAAAGGTCAATTAGATTATGATGGTTTTCAAAAGGCCTATATGAATTATAGAGGAGGGAAATCAATAAAATTAGCCGTTTTAGGAAATCCAATCGCTCATTCAAAAAGTCCTGTTTTGTTTAAAGAATTCTTTGAGGAGAATGGGATAAATGGAGTTTACGAGAAAATTGAGCTAGAGCAAATTGAAGAATTAAAGGAGCTACAGCATCTTTATGATGGCTTTAATGTAACTGCTCCGTTTAAACTAAACATCATTCCATTTCTTAATGAATTATCGGATTCGGCAAAAAGCATAGGAGCCGTAAATACCGTGTTCAAAAAAGAGATGCAATGGTATGGAGACAATACTGATTATCTTGGGATTTTGAATTCCATTAAGGAAGTAATCGCTGTCTCAGAAATTCAAAATTGTTTAATCATTGGTGCAGGTGGTGCAGCTAGAGCAGCAGCCTTTGCCATGAATTCTATTGATGTAAATACTACTATCCTTAATCGCACCTACTCTAAAGCCAAAAGTCTTGCTGAAGATTTTTCAATGAATTCCAAAGAAAACATCAATATTGAAGAGTTTCATCTCATAATAAATACTGTTCCGAGTCCTTTCAGCTTAATTCAAACTTCACATCTACAAAACCATCATATCATCTTGGATGCTATTTATCCAAATTCTCAATTTATCCCTTTCCAAAAAGAAAAAGAATTTACACTTATCTCAGGAGAAAAATGGTTATTTCATCAAGCAAAAGCAGCTTATGACATTTTCATATCATAATTATTCACGCTAATTCTTTAAATAGATTTTAATATTTAGCGGTAATTTTTCATATTCAGCTTTCTATTTTATTAACTAAGACTAAAAAATTTCTAAATTCTATTCTTTTCATATTCAGCCTCTACATAATTTGCCAACACCTGACCAAAATCAGAAGCAATTTGTAAACTAGCAAAATGATAATCCTGATTATTTAAATATTGTAAAACCAAATTCATCCTATTTTCTTTATGCATGATTCCTGCGAAGAAAAATCCTTTACTTTCAAAATAAGAGGTATATTTTTCAGTATGATAATCTGCCAAATCTAAGAATAGATAAATAGATTCATATCGAGCGTTTTTTAATTTTTGTAGGTTCTCTTCAAATACCTGCTTTATATCTCTACCTATATGATTAAGCACAATATTTGAAACTTTAAATACATCATCATTAGAAACCTCCAAGTTAGAATAGGTATGATTGCTATCAAAAGAAAAAAGAGGATGTTTAGCAATAACAGCATTCAATCCCAATTGCTTCGAAATAGCCAGAACCATTTTCTTATGATGCTTTGGAACATAGAAAGTCACCTTTTCAGGTTGGTTCAGAACTCGAAACGCAATCATTAAACTTTCTCTTTGCTTTTCCTCCACCTCTATGCTTTCAAAACCTAAAACTGGAGCCCTTGAAACCAATAAAGCAGTATCTAATAATTGCATCTTATGACAAGCCTTTTGTGAATAAGGATGAGAACAAACCGCCATAGCAAAAACACCAAACAATTTCATGCTAGCTGCAACATCATCAATTAAATAAGTCCATAGCTTTTGCATACAACCATAACCGCGATACATAGGGTCGGTGAAAGCAATACCTATTTCAGCAGTTTTAGAACTAGAGTCAGACAAGACCAAAGCTGTATGTGAAATGATTTTATTATCATCTCCAAGGATACCAACTGCTGAAAACATGTGTTTACGTTCTATTTCCTTCTGTACCTTCTTAGGAATGTAGATTAATTCATATGGATAGCTGTAATGGTAGGCAATGTATGCGAGCTTTGAGATGGCATTGGATTCTTCCTTGTCTAATAAACGAACAGAAATATCCTTATGGGTTTCATGTTCTAATTCTTCTTGGAGAATAGAATGTTCATCGGTTTCTGAAATTTGCTTCTTTGGTTTCAAATGCTTTTCAAAGATGGTTTCATTCCCAGCAAACCCTTTCGCCTCAAAACTCACCACATTCATATATTGATGAAGCATTTTCCTGACCATACCAAAACCTTGTTGATCATGATCATCACAAGATTGAATCTTCTCGACATCCATTGGAATACCATGATCGTTGATTGTAATTCTCAAACCTTCTGTAATGTGCTCCAAGTGCACAATGATCTCGTCCACTTGTTCTTCCAAATAAAAACACTTTATGATTTGTTTCAAAACCTCCTCCGTGATTTGGGTAATTTTATTAGCATCCCTCCTCCTAAAACCAACAAGGTGCGCATACTCTTTTATGGAGGCAGAACTAATAGAAATACTCTCTACAGCATTTGGAATATGTATTTTCACTTCCCTCAACATGATTACAAAGTTCTTTTATCAATAATCCTTTTTAATTTTCCAGTGGTGGACACTTGCTCAAATTGCTCTTCGTCAATAAAATCAACTTTTAAATCTATCAGAACTTGATTCTCATTCACTACATCAATGGTTGGAAATGCCCTTCTAATAGCATTTAGAACATCAGTTTCTTTCAATTTATATTTCTGTTCTATCCTCATCAATATGGATTGAGGGCCATCATCTGCAACATCAAGAACAAGTTGCAATTGTCCAGCATAATGAAACTCCTTCTCCAAAACCGCCACAAATTCATTATAATTAAATAGTGGTCCCATCTTGAAAATATCGCCAAAACGACCTAATAATTCAAAGCGAGGTGCTTTTCTTCCACAAGGACAATCTCCTTCAATCCACCTACCCAAATCGCCAATTTCGTATCTATTAAGGTTCTGTCCTTTTCTGTATTTGGAAGTAAAAATCAATCTTCCTACCTCCCCTTTTTCAACAGGTTTTAAACTATCTAATTCGAGTATTTCTAAATATTGAGTCTGGGTGAGCAAGTGATGCACACTTCCTTGCGTATGAGAACAAGCATAGCCCAAAGGTCCAGCATCATTACTACCATAGACAGCGGATTTAAACATTTCTATTCCGAAAGCTTTCTGATACTTTATACATTGCTCTTCGGGCCAATGTTCGCCTCCATAGAATATTTTTTCCAAACCTCCATAAGCTTTCAGTTCTTCAAAAGAATGCTCAAACAGCTGCGATAAGTAAAACGGCATTCCCAAAAGGGTATCAATTTTATTATCTATTATACTTTCGGTTAATTGATCAAAATCGGGGATAGCGGTGATAGGAAATTGCTTGGCTTGGAGAAATTCCAAAATACTCCAAAAGCTAATGAATCCACCGTACATATGCCCTGAATAAAACAGATTGGCACATCTATCCGTTTCAGGATTTAAGCCCGCCGAAAACAAGGCTTCAGCACCTGCTTTCATTTGCACATGATAATCATCATAGGTGTAAACTGCCTTTTTAGGCTTACCTGTAGTACCACCACTTTTGAAAAATAATTGAGCATTTTCTTCTGAAATATGATGGGCTAAATAATCCTCTTTGGTAGTCACAGCTGTATTTGTTGAAAAAGGCAATACATCTTGAGTTTTTAATTCAGAAAAGTCACTAATATCCTTTGTTAATTCCTCTGCCATTAAGCTTATTCTTCGGGAATATCTTTGTAAGGCATACACTCCATCATGTGGCTGCCCTGCATATCCATTGAGCATCTTACCTGGAGGCATGACTCTTGTTACTCCAGCTTGAAACAATTTGGTAGACAAGTCATACAATTCTTCTCTCTGACATGCCAATCCAGCCGATTGCAAATAGGTTCTAAATGGTTCTAGAACAGAAACTATTTTATTCGAGGACAAAGGTTTCACCCAAATAGTACGGTATAAAGGAGAGGGACGTAATGAGGATTTATAATCAACAATAATTCTCCAAATATGATCATTTGATTCTATCACTTTTGATTCACCTAGAGCTTCAGAAGTACGAGCGACTTGAGTAATTCCAGAAATTTCAGCACTCTCTTGTATGCTTGGATTCTTTTGCGGAAAAGTATTGGAAACCTGTTCTAAAATCTCAGAAAAATGATTGGCAAATTCATCCAGTTCTGTTTGATCATCAGTATCTAAATACAAACACTGTGGACTGGAGCAGGCTTGCTGTTCAATCACACAGATATCATAAGCAATGGCCTCTAAACTTGGTCTATCATCTTTTTTACTTTTCGCCACATAACTAAAACTAATCTTATGCCCCCAATCAATAATTCTAACAGATGGAGCAGCCATTTTCTTAACAGCAGCAACAGACTCTTCTCCTCCCCAAGCTGCAATTCCGTTGGCAACTTGATATAATTTCCCTAAAAGCACCTCCTCTTTTGATGAGATTTGAAAAGCATAAACAAATGATTTAAGATGTCCTGTTCCATCAGCATCCACTAATGCTTTTAAAACCAATTGAGGGAAATTCCCATTTTTGCTGGAGTTTTTCAAGAGATTTATATTTCCGGACATTAGGCCTTCCAATACACTAAGTGGTGCAACGGTGGCAGCATTTCCTGGAACAATATGAACAAGAGCACCCAGAGGAGCCCAAGCTTCGAACACGTTGGTCTTAAAATCAAAACGCTTTGGAATAAACGGTTCTAAACTTCCTAATTCTCTGATATATTTCTTCTTTAAATCGTCTTGATTAAAGAAATTTGCAATCACGGATATGGTTTGCTGAGCAGCTTGTTCAGTCTGACCAGACAGCATTAAGGAAGCCATCCATTCTTGAGGCACTTCCTTTTCAATATCTGATTTTACTTTTTCTGCTGCTTTTAATAATACTAGTGGATTAAATTTAATAGATAAATCTTGAGATATGACCTCCTCTAATCTATTCAATGAAGTGGCTAATTCTGATTCAGAAATCCATTCTCCTCTATATAAATGTTCTTTTTTCATTGTTTTTCCTCTTGAATTAAACACTTTCCTTTTTTAATAACTCTGATGCTGATACTGCACAACTTTTATTCTTTGAAACACCTGCTCTACCGAGTATTTCAATAAAAGGAGTTTCAATACCACAGCTACATTCATCACTTGGATGCAACATAGCTAAATCACCCATCATTACACTAATGGCAGGCACAGATGTGATATAAGGAGTCACGAAACATAAAAACCCAGGTTTATTATAACCGATAACCTCATGCGTTTTAGTATCCCTAATAAAGGCTCTTGACCATATTGGAACATGCAGATGATGCTTTGGGCATTCGATATAAGGCACTGAGTGCTCAACAGAACCATATCCATCGCGGCATTGACTCTCAGGAATTCCTAATTGCTGTTCTACTAATGCTGCAAAATCAGCTTTAGATATTTGCTGGTCGGCATATCCTTTCCATCCACCGGCGGTAAAAACCAATGACTTTGGATTGAGTTTTAGAGGAGGCATTCCTAAATCCATCATTTGCTTAATCACAAAATAAAAGAAAGATGGAAATCCGACCACTCTAACAGGTAATCCTTCTTTCTCGTACTTCTTTAATTTTTCAATGGCTCCAAAGGCATCAAATTCATGACCTCCTCGCCCATTGGAACGAAGCAAATAAAACATATCATTAGCAGGAGCATAATGGGTTAAGAATTTACTTGTATTTGTGGTTCCACGAGTAGAATCTGGTTCTGGCTCATAATTGGAAACTATATAATTGGTTTTAGTTTCAGGAGTATTCCAACCATAATAATCATAAACGAAATCTACCATCCTCCGTCCAGAATTGATGGACCAATCATCGAAAAACATCTGACTTTTTTGTCCAGTGGTCCCTGAGGAGGTTAATGTTATGGCAACATCTTCTTTAGAAACCGTTGGTACTTCATGCGTTTTAAAGAAATTAGCATGGATATAGGGAAGCTTTTGTAAATCCTCAAGATTCTTTAAATCCTCAGATTGAATCTGATTTAATTTTAATAATTTGTCATAGAAAGGATTTCTACTTTTATGCCATTCTACACTTTGTTTCATAGCATCTAGGAACAGAGTATCCATTTCCTCAGACTGCAAATAAGGTTGAGGAATATCGCATAAGTCTTGCACTTTTGATAAGGCAGAATGATCTGGCACTTTTAATTCTTTATTATTTTCACTCATCTGTTTTGGTTTTAATGCTTTATACTACTTGAATCGCTTGTCAATAATCTGGATGAGCTTCCCAGTTCGCTTATTGATTTCTAATTGATCTGAATCCAGCCACTCTATCTTGATAGGTTGTATTTTTCTCTTAGCAATTTCCTCTTCAAACATATGACGTTCCTTGTAAACCATTTGTATGATAGCCTCATTCATCAGGTGAATATCATTAGGTTTTTCATGAACGGCTATTTTTAGCGTCAAGCAATCTTTGTGATCGAAATGTTCTATTAGCATTTGCGAATTAGAAACAGAGAACTCACTTTCGAATTGACTTAAGATATGCTGAAAATCCTCCACATAAAAAGTGACAGGGCCTATTCTCGCTCCTTCTTCTGAACGTCCTAGAATTTTATACTTTCTGTTTACACTACCCTTTTCTTCCACCCAAAAGCCATTATCACCAACTGGATATCTGATAATAGGCATGAGCAAACGACTAAGATTAGTACTATAAACTTTACCATGTTTCCCAACTTCATCAATAGGCTGCCCAGTGTCCTCATCAATAATCTCGATAATATTATAATCATCAAATTGACGGTGTTCATTAAAGGCACAGCTATCATCAGCAAAACCTAATAAGCCAGCATCTACACTAGCATAGCCAACAGAACGAATCTCTACTCCTGGAAAAACTTCCTTCAAATAAAATCTTTGATCCTCATACATGGTTTCTCCACCAAAATATATGGTGTCCAGCTTTATACCCTCTATATGATTGGCTTTAATATGATCGGCCAAGGCCATGATAGTAGTAGGAACACAAAGAATTACATTAATATCAAAGTCTTTCATGGTATTGATAATGAATTCTGCTGGCGCTGCACCAGAAATGGGAAAAATAGTCACCTCCACAGGGCACCTTTCTATAGTATCGCTCAAGAAAATAAAACTAGAGTATAACTCTCCTACATAAAATAGGTTTGCTACTCTATCGCCTGTTTTCAAACCATTTGAACCAAAATACTGACCAAAAGAAGTGGTCATGGTTTCCCATTCCATTTTAGTATAGGCTGAAAACTTAGGGGCTCCAGTGGTTCCTCCACTCTTAAACACGATTCCATCGTGGAGTTTACCAGTAAGGAGTTGATTGTCTTTTATTTGATTGGCTTGCCAAAAGGGCTTTTGCTTTGTTAAAGGTAAATCTTTCAATGTCCAAAATCCATCGTCTTTAAGATTTTTATATAAATCTCTATAAAATGGAGATAGCATTTTGGCTTGTGCAATGATCGTTTTTAGGGGGTAAGTTTTCATATAGATTTGATTTATTGCGAGATAAATGTGTTTCACAGCTAAATTACTAATTTTATTAGTATGAGATACCGTAATTTTCAAGAAGATAGTTGCCCTAAGAAACTAAAAAAGCTGAACAAAATAAATTGCTCAGCTCCTTCAAATTTACTTCTCCACTTTATTTAATTCTATATCTTAAACCTATGTATATATTTCTACCAAAGACTGGTCCCCAAACCATAGAAGCGTCAAAATTCTCCCTAAAGGGTTGGTCAGCAGCTACAATTGGATCATTTTGTTTATAATCTAGAATATTCTCTATTCCAAGATAAATATCCAATTTATCGTTCCACACCTTTGTAATCTGTGCATTGAGCAAGTAGAAATCAGGAGACTGACTCGCTCTTTGATACTCAACAGGATTATCCATAGTTGAAGGCAATCGCTTCTGCCCTTGCCAATTTAGGGTCGCATCGAACTTCCAGCTATTTCTAGTTTCATAAGCTAGGTTAGCAAAAGCACGATGAGTAGATACAAATGGCTTATCCATAAGTTCACCTCCATAGGTTGCCTTAACATCGTACCAACGATAGGCCAAACGAACATCGAACCTGTTTATTAACTCATAATCAAATTGGGCTTGTAAACTATTGGAAAAGGAATTTCCGGAGAGATTATAAAACTGTACTTGACGAACATCGCTGTCTAAATCCACAATGATTTGGTTTTCAAATTGTGTTCTATAAACGTCAAAACTAATTACAGCAGTTCTATAATCCAGTTCAAATTCATAACTCAGATTTACACCATAATTCCAGGCCACTTCAGCATCTAATCCATAGGGCTTATCATTATCAACAGCACTTACTAAAACAGCTCTATTACTAGCTAAAACACCAATGTTCTCAGAAATTATTTGTGCTGTTCTTTGACCTCTTCCGGCAGATGCTCGTATGACTAAATCATCTGTCAACAAGTATCGCATGTGTAAACGCGGTGTCATAAAAAAGCCATAATGATTATGATAGTCTCCTCTCAAACCCGCTACAATATTCAACCTTTCTTCCCAATTATAAGTATATTCAGCAAAAGCACCTGGAATTATTTCTGTATGATTAAATGGAGTTTGAGCCAAAGATTGTTGATAATCATCATAAACAAAGCTTGCTCCTATTTTATACATGTGAGCATCGTTTTCCAAAGTATTTTGGAATATATAATTGGCATAAAAGCTTTGTTGTTTGGCATCATATTCTCGTAAGCCAAAATCGCTTGTAAAGTCATGATAAATTCCAGACAACTGCAAGCCCATACTTTTATTGGGGTGATTTGCAAATACAAATCCTGATTTACTCCAAGCTTCTACCCTTTTTGTATTGGTATGCATTCCCCAAATTTCATTGGAGCCGATATCACTTTTATAGAAATTATTCTGCCCTCCAATATGATCAATCATAGTTGCTTTTACTCCAAAATCCCAAACTACTCCATTATAATTATAGTTCCATCTATTTAAAGCAATCAAACTATGACCTAAAGGCATATCTAAAAAGCCATCTTCATTTTTATCATGTCGATTATAATTATTCTTGGCATGAAGTAATAAGGCTGTAGACCACTTATCGTTCAAATCAGTTTTTAAATTCACATTAGCCTCTAGTCTTCCATCTTGGTTTGCAAACAGATTCACATAAAGTCTATCCATGGTTTGAGGCTTTCTCAAGGAAACATCAATTTGACCGGCAATACTTTCATATCCATTTACAACCGTTCCAGTTCCTTTTATCAAACTGATACTTTCTACCCAAGGGCCTGGTGTATATTCTAAGCCATAAATGGCCGACAATCCTCTAATATCGGGGATGTTTTCACGAGTGATTTGAGTATATGGACCAGCCAATCCCAGCATTTGAATTTGCCTTGTTCCGGTCACAGCATCGGTAAATGATGCATCAACAGAAGGATTAGTTTCAAAACTCTCACTCAAATTACAACAAGCAGCCTTGCAGAGTTCTTCTTCTCCAATGGTTTCTACTTTTATGGGGTCCATGAAATTGATACTCGTAGTTTTCACTCGTGCAGCTACTTCTACCTCGTTCAACTCAACAGAGGACTGCAAAACCACCTCCACAAAGGATTGATTTTGAATGAGGATGGTATCATTAACAAAACCAGTAAAACTGATAATAAGAGTCCTCGATTTTGCAGACTCCTCAATTTCAAATAAACCATTAACATCAGAACTTCCTCCAATATTAGTCCCTAACCAATAAACATTAGCACCAACCAAGGCTTCACTATTTTGTTCGGTAACTTTTCCTTTTAGTACAGGATTTTGTTGCGCAAATAATCCCAACACAAAGAAAAACGAACAAATAAATACTATTATCCTCATTAATGAGGAGCAATACCTGACCTATAGGCGCAACATGCAGGTAATTTGTTATAGTTTTTGTCTAATGCTTTTTTGTCTTTTGTATCATGCCCGGCCAACACCACTTCATCTTCAATCTTATTGAGACTTATTTTTGAAGGCTTATAGATAACTGTTAAATATTGAGTTTTCTTATTCCAGGAAACTTTCTTTACTCCTTTAATTAAGGCGGCATTCTCTATGCGCTCTTTACAACTATTACAAACACCTCTAACAAAAAGGCTATCGGTAATAATCGTTTTGGAACTAGGTTTTTGAGCATTTATATCGGCAGGAGAAATCATCATTAATACCAATAATGTAAGAGCCAATACTGAAATTATATTCTTCATTTTTACATTTATTAAAAATTATTATTGCACACATAGTCTTATAAATAGATAAAAACCCATTCATAAATTAAATGGCACAAAGTATTATTCGTAAAATGTAAATCGTTGAATTAAAAGAAATATTTTCTGGAGTTTTGGAGGTGGTAGGTCTAAAAAGAGATGAGTCACTTCATCCAAAATAGGCTCTTCAAAAGAAAAAACGAAAGGGGTCTTTATTTCAAATGAGACATTCATTTCGAAATTAAAAGCAGATGATAGTTGGTGGTCAGAATCCCAAACAATTAGTTTCTCCACATCGGAACAACATTTGTTATTAGCTTCCTCACCATCACAACAACAAGACTTTGCTTCTCCAATATTCACCGTAGTTTCACCCATACAATGATGCAGAGACACGGTAAAACCTACCGAAATAAGCAAATAAAACAAAACAAAGAATAATGCTGTAATTTTCTTTAACATCATCTGGCAAATGTAGTGCAAAACTCAAGTCAAATCAAGCTTGTCAAATTCATTTATAATAAACAATCTGTTAAGAATCGAAAAACAGAGTACCTTTTAAAGAAATGATTTCGTTATTTTGCCGAATGTATCAGAAAAGAATCATTACCAGTGAAGATGGCTCACATACCATTGAACTTATAGGCCAGAATGAGCAGTATCATTCCACCCATGGAGCCATTCAAGAATCTAATCATGTTTATATCAAAAACGGCTTGGAACGAGTATTACAAAACATCAAAACCATATCTGTTTTAGAAGTTGGAATGGGAACTGGGCTCAACGTTTTACTCACTTGGATTTATGCCAAAGAAAATGGACTTAAAATAAACTATCATGCTATTGAAGCCTATCCTGTTGAAAAGGATATTTGGAATCAGCTCAATTATTCTGCCCAAGTCAACATGCCAGAATCAGAAGAAATATTTTCAAAAATTCATGATTCTAAATGGAATGAAACTTTTGAATTAGATTCTAATTTCTCATTAACAAAAATGGAGGAGTCTATTATTGATTCTAATCTCCCTAACGAAGAATATGATGTGGTATATTTTGATGCTTTCAATCCCGATTTGGAGCCTGAATTATGGACCTCAGAATTGTTTGAGAAAATCTATTGTTCAATGAAACCTGAAAGTGTTTTGAGTACCTATAGTACCAAGGGAATAGTAAAACGAGCTCTGAAATCTTGCGGCTTTAAGATTGAGAAAAAACCAGGCCCTCCAGGGAAGAGGGAGATATTAAATGCAATAAGACAAACAATTTAAAATCAACAAAGCAGAGTGTTTGAACCATGAAGTCCAGGTTCTAGGCATGTGAATAATTCAAAACGCAGAATACTAGTGTATTTGAGGATTTGAATTTTGAGCAATAACGATGAAATTGGGCATTATAGACGAACACTATTTAATCTCAAAGCTCTCGTACCCTACAAAGGGTATTTCAGAGATTTTTAATTCAGAAACCCTAGACCATGCTGGGCCTCTTTCACACCAGGACACAAATGTCTTAATAACAGAATTCTCTCCTTCGGCTTCAATGTAAACAGAACCATCACTCATATTTTTCACATAACCTTTTAGATTGAACTCATTAGCTCGTTTGTTTGTATAATATCTAAATCCAACTCCTTGAACTCGACCTAATACTTTAATCTGTAGTGTTCTCATTTTATCAAAAATTTATTCACCTAGTCTATATGTCATCATTTTATCTATTTTCTCAAATAGCTTCTTTGGCTGATAAGTTCGCCAGTTTTCAAATTCCGACTCGTCTTCAAAACTAATATAATTGTCAATACGAGCTTGTTCTATTTCTGACATATTATGATCAAAGAAATTGAGCCCCACCATCCAGCCATCTTCTATTTGATCAAACCACTCTTCATAATAGGCATCGTCATCAGCATGAAAAGCATGAACGTTTTCACCAATTAAAATATACTTATTGATACCTTGCTCTATCAATTCTTCAATCACATTTCTATATAAATACATAATATCATTATAGAGCAAATCGTTCCATTCACCAATAAACTCCATAATAACGAATCCCATATCATAATCTGTAAACAGAATCTTTGTATACAGTGTTAAAGAGCCAAACTCATCCCACTGAGGGTGAATAACAGTATCATAAATGGCATTTCTAAATTCAAACTCAGAATAAACTCTACCATAAAATGGAGAGTTGGGGTCTTCTTCTGCGGTATATACTTTCCGCCAATTATAGTGAGGTTCTAAAGAAAACATTAAGCATTCATTTATTCAATATACTCAGCCAATACAAAACCTAAATACACCATTAACAAACCTAAAATATTAGAAATGGCAATATAGGATAAGGCCATTTTTATATCGCCCATTTTAAAAAACTCATAAGACTCAAACATATAAGTACTGAAAGTGGTAAAGCTTCCGAAGATACCAATAAAAAGAAATATTTTTAAGTTTGGCGCTATCTGCTCTCGTCCTAAAAGCACAAAGGCAAAACCTATCAAAAAAGACCCAATCAGATTCACCAATAATGTACCAATGGGAAAACCACAAGCTAAAAACTTAATGGAATAGAGTGAGACTAAATATCGAAGTATTGCCCCAATACTTCCTCCTAAGGCTAAATATAAAAACTTCATTATTGGAATATTTGACCACAAAAATAAGAAATGCTTTGGAATGAAATTACTTAAAATATAATTGAGTTATTTTTTGAACTATCAAATGAATACTACACTTTTTTTGAGCCAATATCGTCCATGATTATTAAAGCAAATGAGCTTGAATGCAATTGCATGGGAATAATTTTAAACTTTAGACGCCTCACTAATACTTCATCCACAATCATAAACTCTCTAACCAATTCAAATTCTGCACGTTCTAATTTCTTGTCAAAAACTTGATGAAGATTGGATCTGATTTCACAAAATCCACAATAACTGGTGAAGGCACATCTAGCAGCATCTTTTTCTATATTTGAGCATCCTAATGCATCCCCAAATTCCTTATCAATAATTTCGGAGATGTTTTTTCTAACATATTGACTAAAAGCCTTATTGATGTATTGAACTCTAAATGCATGATCCACCAAAAAGAATAACTGATCCACTTCTTGTGAAATGCAATTGAACAAATGCAAAATATCTTCTTGATCAAATTCTTCAAATTTCATATTCTTCCTTTTAAATCAAATTTTTAATATTTAAATGAAGGTCTTTTGGTATCAAGGGTTTCGACACAAAAGCATTCATTCCTGCTAGAAATATCTCGCGTTTGGTATCCTGAAATGCGTTTGCGGTAAGTGCGATAATTGGAATATCTCTTTGGAGAACCGAAGTGTTTTCTTTTCGAATCTCTCTTGAGGCATCCAGGCCATTCATTTCTGGCATTTGAATATCCATTAATACAATATGATATTTTTTCCTCGCCAATAAGTGCAGCGCTTCCAATCCATTATTAGCAATATCAACTCTAGCACCCCATTTATTAAGAAACTGAGAAGCTACAAATTGATTTAGTTTATTATCTTCTACAACAAGAATGTTTACATCGAGTTTGGAGAATTTATATTCTTGAGCAGCCATATTATACTCTTGGGCTTTCCTCTTCAATGGCTTACAAGGATATATGAACTGGAAATTAGATCCCTTACCCAACTCACTCTCTACATACATTTTTCCTCCTTGCAACTCTACAAAGTTTTTACTGATGGTCAGCCCTAATCCTGTTCCTCCAAATTTCCGCGTTGTACTTGAATCACTTTGCTGGAAACTAATGAAAATACTATCGAGTTTATTGCTAGGTATCCCAACTCCAGTATCCACAACAGAAAAATAGACTCCTTCAATATGCTCATATTCATAAGGTCTCTGGGCTTTCACTATGAGTTTTACATATCCAGTTTCAGTGAATTTTATGGCATTTCCAATTAAGTTAGTTAAAACCTGAGTCAGTTTCACAGGATCTCCATTTACAAAATCGGGAACTTCTTTGCCAATATCATATCTCAAATCAATCTGTTTTCCTTTACTAGCGAATTCCATATTACTCACCAGCTGGTTCAACAATCTTTTCAAGTTAAAATCTATTCTCTCAAAATCTGTTTTCCCTGCTTCAATTTTAGAAAAATCCAAAATCTCATTTATAATTTTAATTAAATTATCTGCTGAATATTTAATAGAATCTAGCATCTTTAGAAGCTTACTATCCTGATTATCTTGAAGAAGCAACTCAGTAATTCCTATAATCCCATTAAGAGGAGTTCTAATTTCGTGACTCATATTTGATAAAAACAATGACTTTGAAGCAGTAGCTTCCTCAGCAATTTTCATGGCTATTCCGAGCTCTTTATTACTCTTTTCAATGTCTTTAGTACGCTCCTCTATTCTTCTTTCTAGGTTCTGATTGAGGCCTAGTAATTCCTGGTTGACTCGGAAAATCTCACTGCTTTTCTCTTCAATGACTCTTTCTGCAGCTTTCCTTGCCAATCGCTCTCTTTTCAGAGTTTGTAATATAGCATCATATTTAGGATCTTCAGCCATCGGATCTATTTAGTGTAAATTGAACAACAGAACCATCCTCCTCTAAAGTTTGCATACTGATGGACAAGGGTTCATTAAAAAACTCAGCTGCAGATTTCAAAAGACCTAAAGCAAAATTCCCTAGCTTTCGTTCCGATTTATATAACACCACCATAGCATCTTTAGTCTTTGCTTTCACAGTTAATTTGGGCAGCTCAGCATCAGGGTACAACTTCTTTACTTCCACATGAATATAATCATCTATCTTCTCAATAAAGCCAAACAACCCTAATGATTTGTGCACAAAGTCTGGATATAAATCTACAAACCGATAGAACAAGTGCTTACCAAAAACTTCTAATAAATCAGGAATTGGAATTTTAGTTTTTGCGTGAAGACTCATCAAGAGGCTTAACATTTCTTGGAAATCGTAAGTCCCTACAGCAGTATATACGCCACCTGATTTTAATTGTGACTCAATAATAATATCGTTACTAATTTCGAAACCAAATTTATCTTCAACAAATTCAATAAATTCTGTAAATACTATGCCTTTCATATCATGGGGATTTTGGTTTACTCAAATATAGACAATAAATTTGAGATATTCAAAAATGAAATTTGAGACATATTCTTTAAAAACAACTATTTCGCCATTAGCAAATTAGGTATTTCTCACATCGGCAAATAGAAGTTGATTGCTTACCTTTGCAAAAATTTTCAAAACAAGATTGACATGGAAATAGCAACATTCAAGCAACAAATATTACAAGGTATCCCTGAGCAATTACCTTCTGTAAAGAAGTATGACGAGGATATCAATCATGCTCCTATTCGTAAAGAAATTCTAAGTCCAGAAGAAAAGAAGTTGGCATTAAAAAATGCATTACGCTATTTCCCGGAAAAACATCATGCTATTTTGGCTCCAGAATTTGCTGAAGAATTAACAGATTATGGTCGTATTTATATGTTCCGTTTTCGTCCTGATTATGCTATTCATGCCCGTCATATCGATGAGTTTCCGCACCAAAGCAAACAAGCAGCTTCTATCATGCTTATGATTATGAACAATTTGGATTATGCAGTTGCTCAACATCCTCATGAGCTCATTACTTATGGTGGAAACGGTGCCGTTTTCCAAAACTGGGCTCAATACCTGCTCACTATGCAGTATTTAGCCACAATGACTGATGAGCAAACATTGACCATGTATTCCGGACATCCCATGGGATTATTTCCATCCCACAAAGATGCACCAAGAGTTGTGGTAACGAACGGAATGGTGATTCCTAATTATAGCAAACCAGACGATTGGGAAAAATTCAATGCTTTAGGCGTATCTCAATATGGTCAAATGACAGCAGGTTCATTTATGTATATTGGTCCTCAAGGAATTGTCCACGGAACTACCATTACCGTAATGAATGGAGCTCGAAAAGTAGCTAAAGAAGGTGAAAATCCATTTGCAGGAAAACTATTTTTAACTGCTGGCTTAGGTGGTATGTCTGGTGCACAACCAAAAGCTGGAAATATTGCTGGAGTGGTTTCTGTTTGTGCAGAAGTTAATCCTAAAGCAACACATACTCGTCATTCTCAAGGTTGGGTTGATGAGCTGATTGATGATTTAGATGTATTAGTAAGCCGAGTAAAAAAGGCTAAAGAAAATAAAGAAGTGGTTTCCATTGCTTACCAAGGAAACATTGTTGATGTTTGGGAGAAATTTGCAGAGAAGGATGTCTTTGTTGAATTGGGTTCAGACCAAACATCATTACACAACCCATGGGCTGGAGGATATTATCCAGTGGATATGAGTTATGAAGAGTCTAACGAGATGATGGCCAAACAGCCCGAGCTTTTCAAAGAAAAGATTCAAGAGACGCTGCGCCGTCATGCTGCTGCAGTTAACAAACATACCGCTCGTGGAACTTATTTCTTCGATTACGGTAATGCTTTCCTCCTAGAAGCTAGCCGCGCTGGAGCAGATGTGATGGCAGAAAATGGTATCGATTTCAAATACCCTTCTTACGTTCAAGATATTATGGGACCTATGTTTTTTGATTATGGTTTTGGTCCTTTCCGTTGGGTTTGTACTTCAAACGACCCTAAAGACTTAGAAATCACTGACCAGATTGCTAGTGATGTTCTAGCAGAAATCATGGCCAGTAGTCCTAAGGAAATCCAAGGCCAAATGGCTGATAATATTCAATGGATTAAAGGAGCACAAGAAAACAAACTAGTGGTGGGTTCTCAAGCTAGAATCCTTTATGCCGATGCAGAAGGAAGAATAAAAATTGCTGCTGCATTTAACAAGGCAATTGAAGAAGGTAGAATTACAGCTCCTGTAGTTTTAGGTCGTGATCACCATGATGTTTCTGGTACGGATAGCCCTTTCCGCGAAACTTCAAATATTTATGATGGTTCTTCATTCACTGCCGATATGGCGATTCAAAATGTCATTGGCGATTCTTTCAGAGGAGCTACTTGGGTAAGCATCCACAATGGTGGTGGTGTTGGCTGGGGAGAAGTAATTAACGGTGGCTTTGGCATGCTATTAGATGGTTCTTCCGATGCAGAGCGCAGATTAAAAAGCATGCTTTTCTGGGATGTAAATAATGGAATCAGCAGAAGAAGCTGGGCCAGAAACGAAGAAGCTGTATTTGCTATTAAACGTGCCATGGATGTAAATCCAGACCTGAAGGTTACACTACCAAATTTTACTGATGAGAAATTGATTGACGGTTTGTTTTAATTACACCATCATTTTAAATCTAGAAAATCCACTTAGCCTATGTTGAGTGGATTTTTTCTTTTTAATATGTATTAACTAAAGGATGATAGCCCTGAGGTACGATGGGATAGTGTCCTTGATTTGTCTTCCTGATACCAGGGCTTCAATCCCCTTTGGGACTTTGATCCCTTAAGTTACCTTAAAGCATGAGGGGATAGCGTCCTTGATATTTTTGATGAGTGTTATAGGAAACTAAGGCCTCAATTCCCTTTTGGTTCAACTGGATTATAGCTAGAGATAGTGTCCTTGGAATTCCAAGTAATCCATATATTCCATCACTAAATCTTGCCTATTTTATTTTAAAATAATATTTCTTTAACCAAGCTTTATAAACGGGATCAGTAAAATTCACTTCGTTTGTAACAATATCAATGATTTCACGATTTGCTAAGGCTTTTTTAAGCTGTGAGATATTTGCTGAGGAACCTAAATCATAAGTGTCCAAAATTTTTTTTGAACTTAATCTTGTTTCTCCGTTTACCAAAGCCTTCAGAAAATGAACCTGCATTATTGACAATGAATCCGTGATATTTTGAAACAATAGCGATAATTGAAGCATCAAGGTATCATGAGCATCGTGTATAGATGGAGATTTACAGGTGTTTATGGTTCTTAGCCAAGTCAGTTGTGCCAATTGCTGTACATAGTATGGATGGTTCTCTACTAATTGTGCTATTAGTCGAGCATCTTTTTCATGTATCTTTTTTTTGCTTTCTAAAAATTTACTTTGAATAAAAGGCACCCATTTATCTTCTTTTATCTTTTCTAAAAAAAAGACATCTCCAAACTTATAAAATGGCATTGAGGGAGAAGTAAATATATCCATCATCATATGTCGCTTAGAACCATATAAGCAATAACTCACTTTTTGATGTTTTTGCCAATGAGAGCGTAGTTTCTTCTGAAATGCTAAAGGATGTTCAAAAGCAGCTATATTTTGGAATTCATCAAAACACAAAACTATTTCTATTTTCTTTTCAATGGCCATTTTTTCGGCTAGATCTAAAACTTCTGACGGATGTTTTTGCAAATCTTTCCAATCGAATGCTAGGCTTATTTCTTGCATATTATCCGGACTGAAACTAATTTTAGGAAGCAGTTTCGACATGAATCTTTGCAAATACCCCCCTATTTCATCAATTCTAGATGTAGTCACCTTCATAACGGCCTCTGCCAAAACTTGATAAAACTGAGCTTCAGTTCTTACCTCAAACACATCAATAAAACAAACCTTTACTTTTTTGTTTTTAGCAATAACTCGATCTGCAGCCTTCACCACCAAAGAAGACTTACCCCATCGCCTAGGAGAAATAAGCATAGTATTAACGCCTGATTTAAAGTTATTTACAAGCCTTTCTAATTCCGTTTCTCTGTCAGTGAAATCAGAAAAAAGTGCTAACTTACCATATACAAAAGGAATTTTCATCTATCAAATATTTATCACAAAGATAGGTCATTCAACATGGATTATCAAGTAATATATGTAAGTTTTTTATTAGTAAGTTTTTTATTAGTAAGTTTTTTATTAGTAAGTTTTTTATTACATACTAACAAAATATCGAGCTACTGTTTCTTTTCAGATTCCTAAATTCAGGGTAAAACTTCCTTTCGCATATTCAAGGCTTTAATCCCTTAGTTTGATGTAAAGGGTGATAGCCCTGAGGTTTACATTGAACTTAGTAGAAATACACGAAGGGGCAGCATCCTTGGTTTTATCTTTCATATCCTAGGGCCTCAATCCTTTCGCTTTACTCAAGACTTTGACCCCTCAGTTTCAAGTAATAAAACGCAAAAAGAGATGCCATCGACTTTTGCGATGACATCTCTTTTTTTTTGTGCCTTTATAGCTTTGCGCCCTTCGACAAGCTCAGGGAGCAAAACAAATTAAATCACAATGTTCACAATACGCTTAGGCACCACAATCACTTTCTTAGGAGCTTTTCCTTGTAACCACTTTTCAGCTTCTGGGCTATTTAACACAGCCTCCTCCACTTGTTTTGGGTTCATGGTCACTGCTAATTCCATTTTAAATCTCATTTTTCCGTTAAAGGAAACAGGGTAAGAGAAATTATTTTCAGCTACATGTTCTGCAACAAATGTTGGATATTCCGCTTCTGAAATACTTTCTTGATGACCAAAATTCTGCCATAATTCCTCAGCAATATGAGGCGCATAACTTGCAATTAAAATGGTAAGTGGTTCAAGAATAGCCTTCTTATTGCATTTTAAATCTGTAAGCTCATTGGTACAAATCATAAACTGACTCACTGTGGTATTAAACGAGAAACGCTCAATATCGTCGGCTACTTTCTTAATGGTTTGGTGAAGGATTTTCAACTCAGCTTTGGTTGGCTCAGCATCACTCACCTCAAACTCGTTTTGCTCATTGTGGAATAATCTCCAGAACTTACGCATAAAGCGGAAGACACCTTCAATCCCATTGGTATCCCAAGGTTTATGACTCTCTAGAGGCCCGAGGAACATTTCATATAAACGGAAAGTATCAGCGCCATACTTCTCAATTAAATCATCAGGATTCTGAACATTATATTTGGACTTGGACATTTTCTCAACTTCCCAACCACAAACATATTTACCATCCTCTAAAATAAATTCTGCATCGGCATACTCTGCTCTCCATGCTTTGAAAGCCTCTGTATCTAACACATCATTATTTACAAAACTGATATCTACATGTAAACGAGTAGTTTGGTATTCTTTTCTTAATCCAAAGCTGACATACTTATTGGTACCATTCACTCTATACACAAAGCTTGAACGTCCTTGAATTTTCCCTTGATTAATCAATTTCTGGAAAGGCTCAGCTTTTACAGTTAAACCTAAATCGAAAAGAAACATTCCCCAGAAACGAGAATATAATAAGTGTCCAGTTGCATGCTCATCACCACCTAGATATAAATCTACATTTTGCCAATAATCGATAGCTTCTTTTGAGAAATACTCATTCTGATTATTAGGATCCATATAGCGATAATAGTAGGCACTAGAACCAGCAAAACCAGGCATAGTATTGGTCTCTAACTGATAACCCTCCTCAGTTTTCCAATTGGTAGCTCGGGCCAATGGTGGCTCACCGCTTTCTGTAGGAAGATATTTATCTACTTCTGGTAATTCTAATGGAAGTTGGTCCTCATTTAAGGTTTGAGGCATTCCATCTTTATAATAAACTGGGAATGGTTCTCCCCAATATCTTTGACGACTAAAAATAGCATCACGCAATCTGTAATTGATGGTGCCTTCGCCAATTCCCATTTCTTTTACTTTATGGATGGCAGCTTTAATGGCTTTTTTCGTTTTCATTCCGGTTAAGAAACCAGAATTGATAGAAATTCCATCTTTAGAATCGTAAGAATCTTCCCAAGTTGCTGGGTCAGTTGGTTCTTCTCCTTCTTGGCTCACCACTTGAACAATAGGTAATTCAAAATGTTTAGCAAAAGCAAAATCGCGAGTATCGTGTGCAGGAACCGCCATAATAGCACCCGTTCCATAACCCATCAATACATAATCAGCTACCCAAATTGGAATTTCTTGCCCTGTTAGAGGATTGATTCCGTAACCACCAGTGAATTTCCCGCTTACGGTTTTTACTTCTGACATACGCTCTCTTTCAGAACGATTTTTAGCCCAGGTCACATATTCTTCTACTTCTGCTTTTTGCTCATCAGTGGTGATTTGAGATACCAATTCGTGTTCAGGAGCTAAAACCATATAAGTTGCTCCAAATAGAGTATCAGGACGAGTAGTAAATACTTCTATCTTCTCCTCAACTCCCTTTACTTCAAAATCTACAGAAGCTCCTTCGGAACGACCAATCCAGTTGCGTTGCGTTTCTTTTAAAGAATCACTCCAATCGATGGTATTTAAACCATCTAGCAAACGTTGAGAATAAGCAGTAATTCGTAGCAACCACTGTTTCATCATTCGTTTCTCAACTGGATGACCTCCTCTTTCTGATAATCCTTCTTTTACTTCATCATTAGCAAGTACGGTACCTAAAGCTGGACACCAATTCACAGTTGTATTGGCCAAATAAGCCAAACGATAATTCATCAATAATTCTTGCTGCTCAAATTCTGATTTTGCTTTCCAATCTTCAGCAGTAAAAATCTCTTCTTGAGAAGTGGCTGCATTTACATTGTTATTTCCTTCAGCTTCAAATTTCGCAACCAGAGTTTCAATTTTATCAGCCTTATTGGTCTCATTATTAAAATAGGAATGGAATAATTGAATGAAAGTCCATTGTGTCCATTTGTAATATTGTGGGTCGGATGTTCTTACTTCCCTATCCCAATCGAAAGAAAAACCAATTTGGTCTAACTGCTGACGATAACGAGCAATATTCTTTTCTGTAGTAACAGCAGGATGTGTTCCTGTTTGAATGGCATATTGCTCAGCAGGAAGACCATAAGCATCATATCCCATTGGATGCAAAACATTGAAACCTTTGTTTCTTTTATAACGAGAATAAATATCAGAGGCAATATATCCTAGAGGATGGCCCACATGTAGTCCAGCACCAGAAGGATAAGGAAACATATCTAAGACATAAAACTTAGGCTTGTCTTTTTTTATTTCTGCTTTAAAAGTCTTGTGTTCTGCCCAATAGGCTTGCCACTTTTTTTCTATTTCGTTAAAGTTATACTCCATGCTGTTATTATCTTTGTTATTAGCTAATCTACTTTTATTGCCACTAAGGCACTAAGGCACAAAGAAGCACTAAGAAATTTAAATAGCTGATTGTAGTCTATTTTAAGGGCGCAAATTTAATATAAAAGCCTTGAAAACGCGAATAATAATTTCTAATCTAGAAATGACTTCATTGAGCTGATAATAGCCAATAATTTATTAATATTCATCCCTGATTTAACAAACCCGTCATTTTTCTCTACTTTTGATATTATTGAAAAGGAATAACATGAAAAAAACACTATTAATTCTGTTTAGTATCATTACTATTAACCTCTATTCACAGGATAAAGATTATTCATTTTTCACACAAAAAAATCAACATAGTTTTTCATTAGAGCCATTAGCAGTTTCATATGATTACACCTATAGATTTTCTGAACAATTTGGAGTAGGTGCCCGATTAAAAACGGGTATAGGATTTCGATTTCCAATTTCCACATATATTGATTTTGATATTATTGACCTCATCACATTACAAATTCAATACAGGTTTTTATTTCCAGAAAAATTCCATATTGATATAGGTCCTGAGATATCATTAGGAACCATGGATGGTTTCAATGATATTATTGGATTAAATTATGGCTTTAGTGCAGCAGGATTTTACCATTATAAAAGATTTCAGTTTGGATTAAGAATTCATGGAGTAATGTACTATGATTATCATAATGAATACGACAACGATGGGAATCATCAACAATCAATAGAAGAAACTGTTTTCGAGGTATTAATTACTCCTATTGTAATCGGATTCAATTTCTAAAAAGTGAATTTATTATTCTTTCTAATAAGAATTAACAAGATTTTGAATAATTCGGCATGTCTATCTTAACTGTAAATTCTAAATAAAGATTACTTTTGCTGCAAACAATAATGAATCATGGCCTTCGATTTCCATACCAAGAAAGCAGTTTATTTCAATCAGCAATTTGAGCACAGTAGAGATTATATCATTCCTTTTGTGGAGGAGTTTCTTGGAGAAAAGAAACCATTAAGCATTTGTGAAGTAGGTTCTGCGGAGGCTGGCGTGTTAAAGGCTTTTACTGAAATTGGACATCATGCCGTAGGTATAGAATTAAGTAGTGGACGAGTAAAACTAGCCAAAGAGTTTATGGCTGAGGAAATTTCTCAAAATAAAGTACGATTCTTCAATAAAGACATTCATGATATCACCAAAGAAGAATTGGGACAAGGTTTTGATTTAATTATTCTCAAAGATGTGATAGAACATGTTCATGATCAGGAGAAAATGCTAAAGCAGTTGGCTTCATTGTTAAATGAAAATGGAATTATTTTTATAGGAATGCCACCTTGGTGTATGCCTTTTGGTGGTCACCAGCAGATGTTACAAAACAAGTGGCTTTCAAAACTCCCTTACTATCATATCTTACCACGGCCAATATACAAAACCATGTTAAAGATGGGTGATAAAAGACAAGGAGTTGTTGACGGATTACTAGAAGTGAAAGATACCCAGATAAGCATCAACAGATTTTATAGAATTTCAAAAAAAGCCCAACTCAAAGTACTCAAAAAACAGTTTTACCTGATCAACCCCAATTATAAATATAAATTTGGTCTACAGGCTCGAAAACAATCTGCTATAATATCTGGCATCCCCTATTTACGTGATTTCTTAACTACCACAGCCTACTTTGTACTAGGCAAATAGGTACTTCTCCCATTAAAAAAAAAGAATTCATATTTTTTTTCCTGCATTAAGAAATCTAATATAAAAACACTTATTTTTGCATTCATAATCAACACTCAATTACATTGGAACAAATTGACGATCCTTTACCGGGTTTATTTATCCTACTGAATTCTATTTTTCACGCTCCCACGGACTTTAGCCTATATTTTGCCCTACTGGGACTGTTTTTTCTTTTAATGATTTCCGCATTAATTTCGGGTAGCGAAACCGCATTCTTTTCTTTAAGCAGTAGCCAATTAGAAGAAATATATGTGATGGACAACAGCAAAAGTCAAAGAATCATCAAACTTCTAAACAAACCTAAACAATTACTAGCCACCATCTTAATAGCCAATAACTTTATAAATGTGGCCATTGTAATCTTATCTGCCTATATCACTGGTATGGTATTTAATTTTTCTGGCTTTCCAATTCTTGGGTTTATTATTGAAGTGGTCATTGTTACTTTTCTCTTACTTCTATTGGGAGAAATCACACCAAAAGTATACGCCAATCAATACAATATACGATTTGCGCTTCAGGTGTCAAATCCTATCTACATCATTCATAATGCCATAAAACCACTTAGCAGAATATTGGCTTTTAGCACTTCTGTAGTTGACCGAAGAATCTCAAAAAAAGGTCATGACATTAGCAAAAGCGAATTGGATGATGCTATTGAGTTGACAAGTGGTGACATCACCTACGAAGAAGAAAAAAGCATGCTAAAGGGAATTGTAAAATTCTCCGATATGGAAACCTCTGAAATCATGAAAGCGAGAGTTGACATATCTGCCATAGATCTAGAAGATGAATATGCTGACATATTGAAATTACTGATACAATCTGGATATAGTAGAATTCCTGTTTATAAAGAATCACTAGACCAGATTAAAGGCATCCTCTATATTAAAGACCTACTTCCATATTTAAATGAAAAACCTAATTTTGAATGGCAAGAATTGATAAGACCAGCATTCTTCGTTCCTGAAAACAAAAAAATAAACGAATTGCTACAAGAGTTCCGTCAAAAGAAGATCCACCTTGCTATTGTTGTAGACGAATATGGAGGAACTTCAGGCTTAGTAACTTTAGAGGATATTCTAGAAGAAATAGTGGGCGAAATCAATGATGAATTTGATGATTTAGAATCAGATGTAGACTTTGAAAAAATTGATGATTACACTTATGTATTTGAAGCCAAAACTTCTATCAACGATTTTTGTAAAGTATTAAAGATTGACGATGATATTTTTGATGAAGTTGAAGGTGACTACGACACAATAGCTGGGCTTGTTTTGGAGTTATATGGAAACATTCCCAAGAAAGGAATGAAAGTGATGCACCATCAATATACTTTTGAGGTTATTACACTAGATTACAAAAGAATAAAAAAGATTAAAGTATTCATTGAGCATAAGGAGGAATAAATTGAAAGCATTTGGAAATATTATTATCGGATTGGTTATTATACTCGTATTCTCGAATTGCCAAAACGACTACCAGCCTAAACCTAGGGGATATTTCAGAATAGAGTTACCTGCCAATAAATATCAAAGATTTCAGGCTACTAACTATCCCTATAGCTTCGATGTTTCTACCTATGCCAATATTATTCCGCCAAGAATTGATCCTGAAAAATATTGGATCAATATCAGTTACCCAAAGTTCAAAGCAAAATTACATATCAGTTACAAACCCATCATTAATAATCTGGATACTCTTTTAAATGATGTTCATAAAATGATGAATAAACATATTCCTAAAGCCAATGCCATTAATGAACAAATGTATTTGAACCCGGAATTAGATGTTTATGGAATCACCTATCAAATATTAGGTTCGGAAGCCGCCTCCCCCTATCAATTCTATTTAACAGATAGCACCTCCCATTTTCTTAGAGGAGCGCTATACTTTAACTTCTCCCCCAATAACGACTCATTAAAACCTGTTATCGAATTCATTGAAAAAGATATGGCGAGACTTATTGAGAGCTTTGAGTGGAATAGGTAGATTGACAACAAAGACATTTTCCTTTTCAATTGTATTAATTCAGAGTTTTCACTAAATTTGAGATTCACTAAAGAATCTTGAAGATGGCATATATTCTAAAAACAATCCAAAACCAAATAGGAATCATTACATTTAATAATGATGCGAAGCGAAATTCACTGAATGTTGAATTACTTGAAGAATTTACCAAAGCCTTTGATGAATTTGAAGAAAAGCAACTCAGAGTGGTTATCATACGAAGCAATAAAGGCTCTAAAGTTTGGTCGGCTGGACTAGCCATAAATGAGCTTCCTGAGCCCGGAAAAGATCCTCTTCCTTTTAATCATCCCTTAGAGATGCTCATGAGAAAAATTGAAGACTTTTCTGGTCCAGTTATAGCCATGATAGAAGGTTCAGTTTGGGGAGGAGCCTGTGATTTGGCTTTCAGTTCTGATATTCTTATTGGGACTCCAAAATCATCATTTGCTATTACTCCTGCCAAAATTGGAGTACCCTATAATGCAGCCGGACTTATCCATTTCTTAAACCTGGTGGAAATGAATGTAGCCAAAGAAATGTTTTTTACTGCCAAACCCATTAGTGCAAAAAGAGCCTATAATTTAGGCATCCTCAACCATCTAGTTGATGTGGAAGACCTTGAAGCTTTTGTATTTAAAATGGCCGAAGAAATATCACTAAACTCCCCTCTAGCTATCTCTATTATTAAAAAACAATTGAATACCTTGGGAAAATCTCGCCCTATGAATCCTGTTGTATTCGAACAAATTAACGATTTAAGAAACCAAGCCTATAGTAGTGAAGATTTTCTTGAAGGAAGAAATGCTTTTTTAGAAAAAAGAAAACCGGTGTTCAAAGGTCAATAGCTAGATTCGGATTCATTTTGAATAAGAACAGTCTGAAGTGTATAAAACACGGTATTAAGGAAATATTGTATTTTTGCAAAAAAAAGAAACACATGTTCAATACCTATTCATATACTTCAGAAGAAATTCAAGAAAGAATTCAGAACATCTTGAATAAAGGAAAACAAGATTTTGATCAACAAAAAGCCTATCGTCAGATATTATCATTTATCGACCTAACTACCTTAGAAGGCGCCGACACCAACGAAAAGGCGGCCAATTTAGCCAAACAGGCATGCAATTATGCCAATGCGGAAATGAACATTCCCAATGTGGCTGCAGTTTGTGTATATCCTACTTTAGTGAAAGTGGTAAAAGAGAACCTTACAGATAAAAATATTGGCGTAGCAAGTGTGGCAGGTGCTTTTCCCGCCGGCATGTCTCCAATCGAAATAAAAGTAGCCGAGGTTAAATATGCCGTTACAGAAGGTGCTGACGATATTGACATGGTGCTTTCAAGAGGTAAATTCTTAGAAGGAAAGCTGGAGGAGGTCCAAAAAGAAGTAAAGTCTATTAAAGAAGCTTGTGGTGCTGCCCATTTAAAAGTAATTCTCGAAACAGGCGAGTTAAAGTCCGTTGAGAATATTAGAAAAGCGAGCGAATTGAGTATTTTAGGTGGTGGTGACTTCATTAAAACCTCCACAGGAAAAATACCAGTAGCTGCCACTTTAGAAGCTATGTTGGTAATGCTCGACACTATAAAAGAGTATTATGAAAAAACTGGCAAGAAAATTGGGATAAAACCTGCTGGTGGTATTTCAGAACCAGAAGTGGCTATCGACTATTACGTATTAGTGAAAGAAATACTTGGAGAAGACTGGTTAAACAATCATTTATTCAGAATCGGAGCTTCTCGTTTAGCCAATAAAGTATTTGATTTAATCAAGTAAGATAACAAATGAAGAATCTTCAAAACTATATCATCCTCTTTTTGGTTTTTAGCTTTTCTCAGCTAAATGCTCAATCTGGCTTAAGTGAAGCTGAAGATTTTTCGGTGAAAGATGTAACGGGAGAAATGCATTTTCTAAGTTCCTATTTGGAACAAGGGAAAATTGTAGTTCTTCCATTTTTCACCACCACCTGCGGCTCATGCAATATTTATACTCCTGAAATAGTATTATCTCACCAAGATTTCGGTTGTAATCAAGGCGATGTTTTTTTCCTTGGAATCAACTGGGGAGCAAATAATATTGGTGTCACTGATTTTATTTCAGCTCATGCCGTTGGATACCCTTGTGCAAGTGGAACTCAGGGGACAGGGAATGAAGTAAATGAGCTTTATGAGATAGCTTCTCATATTACTTGTTTAGTGATTATGCCCGATGGAGAAATTGCAGGTCAATTTTACGGTCCCAATGCTTTTCCAACTCGCGATTCTCTCAATTCACTTTTACTTAGCTTAGGAGCTGAATTGTATGACTGCAGTGTTGGAACATCAGAATTAAACAACCAAAGAAACAGGATAGAAATAAGCCCAAATCCTGTGAATCAGCATACAAATCTATATTTAGAGGTAGAATTCTCAGGGTCTTTCAAAATAGAATTACTCAATATTAGTGGCCAAATTTTAAATTCCTTCCCCATATATCTTGATTCGCATCAACAAATCATTAAATTAAACCTTGAAGCCTATTCGGAAGGCTTATATTTCATTCAGATAAGGCATAAAAGCCAAATCATTGCTTCCGAAAAGCTTGTAAAAATTTAAATACATGAAAAAAGGGATTATCATTTTAAGCCTTTTAATATCTGCGATCTGGATTTTCCAATCATGCACCAAAGAAAATGATCTTTTTGGCGACGGAGATGTGAGAGAAGAATATGTTGGAGATTGGACAGCAAACGATCAATGTTCCAAGCAAACTTATGGAGTGAATATTGTACTTGACGAATTCAATTCTACCCAAGTCATCATTTCAAATTTCGCCAATTTAGGATACTCAGCAGAAGCAGTTATAGCTGGAAACTCTATCTATGTTGAAAGCCAAGATATTGGAGGCGGATATTCTGTGAGTGGAAATGGAAAACTTACAGGCTCAATCATCACTTGGACTTCTTATAGATTTGAATCTGAAGGTAACAGTGCTGATTGCATCTGTACATACACAGAAAACTAAAAGAAAAAAGATTTTAATCATAAAAAAACCGACATAAAAATGTCGGTTTTTTTTAACCTAAGTCTTATTACTATTTTGCTTGTTCAGCTTGATAAGCCTGTTCTTCTTCACTATTTAACCAACCTCCACCAAGTGATTTATACAGCGCAACATAAGAATTTAAAAGCTCTTGATTAATCTCAGTTAATTTAAGTTCTGCTTCAAAAGCAGATCTTTCATTCTCTAAAACTTCCAAATAACTCGTCACACCTTTGTCATAACGAAGTGCACTCAATTTAGCAGCGTTAGCAGTAGCTTTAAAATGAATTTCCCTAGCTTCCAATTCATCAGTATAGCTTGAAATATTAATTAATGCGTCCTCTACTTCTTTAAAAGCGTACAATACTACATTTTCGTAGTTGAGTATCATTTCTTCAGCTTTATATCTCTCTACCTCTACTCTCCTTTTATTTTTTCCAAAATTAAAAAGAGGACTCAAAAGGCTGGCTCCTGCTGACCAGGCCATTCCTCCGGTAGTGAGAGATGCTAAGTCGTTACTAGCTGCGCCAAATAAACCAGTAATGCTAATACTTGGAAAGCGAGCAGCAATAGCTGCACCAATTTGAGCATTTTGTGATTTAAATTGAGCCTCAGCTTGTGCAATATCAGGGCGTCTTCTTAGCAGTTCTGAAGGCAACCCTGTTGGTATTTCAATAGGTAAAGCCTGATCTTCTAAATTAGTATACTGAACTAATAATCGTGGATTTTCACCAGCCAAAACACTTAATGCGTACTGAGTTTGAATAACTGCTCTTTCGTAGGAAGGAACCGCTGCAGAGGCCACAGCCCATTGAGCTTCAGCTTGGTTCACATCGATTTCAGGAACAATTCCCTCATCAAACCTCATTTGAATTATATCTAAGGAATTCTTTCTGAGTTCAACGGTAATCTTAGAAATTTCGAGGCGTTTTCTATAATCCAATAGCTCAAAATACAAAGTACTTAGATCAGAGATTAAAGAAATCTGCATACTTCTCATTCCATATTCAGAGGCTAACAGATCTGCCTGAGCAGCTTCGCTTAACCGCCTATACTTCCCCCAGAAATCGAGTTCCCAAGAAAGCGAAGGTGTCACATAAAACGAATTATCGGCAGCTGACATTTTATTGCCAGCTCCTAAGAAATTTCCTCTGGAAGCACCTGCCGAAATATCGAAAACAGGAAGCATATCGGCTTTTGTCATGCCATAATATGCTCTTGCTTGTTCAATTCTCTTTGCTGCCATTAAGACATCCTTATTATAAATTAAGGAATGTACGACAAGAGTATCGAGAACAGGATCGTCGAAAATCTCCCACCATTTTAAATTAATAGAATCAGTGGTGATATTTGCTCCCAAGTAGGCTTGTGGTGATTCCACCTCTATCTTTTGAAATTTTGGTCCCATCATACAAGAGCTTAAAAAAGCTGTAAGGACACCAAAAACTATGATATATTTTAATATTTTCATTTGTCTTATTTTAAATCTACTATTCAGCTTTTATTGCTTCTTGCTCTAATGCTAATTTTCTATCACGTTGTTTTTCGTAACCAAACAACTTACCAATAGCTACAAAAAGCATTGGATACATAAACACTCCTAGAAGTGTTGCTAATCCCATACCTCCTAACAGAGCCATTCCCATCACTTTTCTAGATTCAGCACCAGAACCTGTTGCTACAACCAATGGAAATACACCTAAAATAAAACTAAAGGCAGTCATCAAAATTGGTCGGAAACGAGAACGAGCCGCACTTAAAGCCGCTTCAACTAGAGAAATACCCTTATCAAACTCGTCCTTTGCAAACTCCACAATCAAAATGGCATTTTTAGCTGCCATACCTATAAGCATCACAAATGACACTTGCGCAAAAATATTATTCTCAAAAGTTTCACTCCCCAAACGAGCCACCCAAAGTGCAAATAAGGCACCAAAAATGGCAAATGGAGTTCCTAGCAAAATACTTAATGGCAATGACCAACTTTCGTATTGAGCTGATAATATAAGGAATACAAATATTAAAGAAAAGGTTAAGATAATACCTAAGGAACCTGAAGCTTTCTTTTCTTGATAAGACATCGCGTTCCATGCGTAACTCATGTCACTTGGTAATACATCGGCTGCGACTTCCTCAAGAGCTGACATTGTTTGTGCAGAGGTAAATCCTGTAGCTGGAGATCCTGTAACCTCAACAGCTCTAAATAAGTTAAATCGATTGGTATATTCAGGTCCAGCAATAGGTTTAATGGTAACAATCGTAGCTAATGGCACCATTTCTCCTATATTATTTCTGATAAAGAAATTACTGATGTCAGATTCTTTGTTTCTATACTGGGGTTCTGCTTGAATATAGGTTTTATATAAACGACCAAAACGAGTAAAGTCATTTACATAAGCACCACCCATAAAAGCACCAACCGTTTGGTATAAATCGCTTAAGCTGATTCCCATTTTCAATGCCTTTTCCTTGTCAACATCCATATAACGCTGCGGAACAGTCGCCTGAAAGGTAGAAAAAGCACTTCCTACTTCAGGTCTAGCATTGGCTTCTTTGATAAACTTCATCATATTCTCAGATAAGTATTGAGGGGTATTTCCTCCCTTATCTTGCAACATGATACTAAATCCAGAACCACTGCCTAAACCAGGAATAGCTGGAGGACCAAAAGCAAAAGCCTGAGCCTCTTTTATACCTACATGTAATTCACCATTTATTTCACGAATTAAATCTTTGGCTGTTTTCTCTCTGGTACTCCAATCTTTCAAACTGGCAAAAAGGAAACCAGTATTAGAAGACATCGCACCACTTAACAGGGAGAATCCCGTAGCTGTAGATATATACTCAACCTCTGGGTGCTTCATTAATATCTGCTCAATTTTCTTGGCTACCACATCGGTTCTTTGTAATGAAGAAGCATCTGGTAATTGGATATTCACGAAGAAATATCCCATGTCTTCTTCAGGAATAAATCCACCAGGAACTAGTTTTCCGAAGAAACCAGCAGCCACAGAAATTAATAAAATAAATATAGCCGAACGCTTCAATTTACGAGTTACAACTGAAGTAAAGCTCATATATGCATCTGTTGTCTTGTTCATTCCGTTATTAAACTTAGCAAAGAACCATCCCAAAGGACCTTTATAAGGCTTGGGCTCTTTCAACAATAGAGAACATAAAGCCGGACTAAGTGTAAGTGCGTTCACAGAAGAAACGAGAACAGAAACCACAATAGTAATAGCAAACTGCTGATAAAGCAAACCGGTAATACCTGCCATCCCTGCTACCGGAATAAAAACTGCGACCAATACTAAGGTTGTTGCAATAACAGGAGCAGTTACTTTACGCATGGCATCTAAAGTGGCTTCTTTGGCTTTCATGCCTTTGCTAATATTAACCTGAACAGCCTCTACTACGACAATAGCATCATCCACTACAATACCAATGGCTAATACCAGTCCTAATAGTGAAAGTACATTAATAGTGAAACCTAATAATGGGAAGAATATAAATGCGCCTACCAAAGAAACTGGTATAGCAAGAGTTGGAATTAAGGTTGCTCGCCAGTCCTGTATAAAGATGAATACCACTAAAATTACTAAAATTAAAGCAATGATTAGTGTAACTATAATATCTTTAATACCAGCCGTAATTGGTGCCGTAGAATCTAAAGACACATCATATTTTACAGACTCTGGAAAGTTCGTCTTAAGAAGATCCATTTCTGCAATTACATTTTGTGCTAACTCAACTGCATTGGAACCCGGAGCTTGATACAAAGCAATGATAGAACAGGTTTCGCCATTTAATCTAGTAAAAGCATTATAAGTTTCCACTCCTAAATCTATGGAGGCTACATCTCTCAATTTCACTTGAGAACCATCGGATTGGGTTCTAACTACAATTTCTCCAAAAGCTTCCGGTGAATTAAACCGCTCTGGCAGTCTTACAGTGTAGGTAAACTCTGTTCCTGCAGGAGCAGGTTCGGCGCCAAACTTACCACCAGGAACTACCACGTTTTGTTCGTTTATGGCATTAAGAATCTCGGGAACAGTTAAGCCCATCTGGGTCAATCTATCAGGTTTAATCCAAATTCTCATGGAATAATCTGAGGCTCCAAGAACATTAACACGCCCGACTCCTTTGATTCTGGCCAACTGATCTTTAATATTTATTAAAGCATAATTACCAAGGAAATCCTGATCATATCTACCATCAGAAGTCAAGGTTACCAGCATTAAAATATTCGGAAGTGATTTTTCAGTGGTTACACCGTATTTCTTAACTGCTTCGGGTAATTTTGCCGTAGCAGCAGAAACACGGTTCTGAGCCAATACGGTGTTCATATCAGGATCAGTCCCCACATCAAATGAAATATCTATCGACATGCTACCATCATTGGCATTTGTAGATTTCATGTAAATCATATTGTCAACACCATTAATCGACTGCTCTAGTGGCGTAGCCATTGATTCTTCAACGTTGAGCGCATTGGCTCCTGTGTATGTTCCTCTCACCTGAACAATAGGTGGAGTTAGATTAGGGTATTGCTCAATTGGCAATCCTAAAAGCATCACGGCACCCACAATCACAATCACAATAGCAATTACCATTGCAACAATAGGCCGGTGCACAAAAAAATTTCCTTTATCTTCTGCCATCTTTTCTCAATTTTATTGTTTAAGGGCCTTGGATTTATAAGTGACCTCTTTGGCAATAACTTTCATTCCATTTCCTACTTTTTGAACACCATCAAAAACCACTTTATCGGTAGACTTTAAGCCCTTTGATACTACCCAGTAATCTTTATACTTAGGTCCCATTTCTACTTGAACAGTCTGAACATGACTGCTATCATCAACAATAAAAACTGAATACTGACCTTGTAATTCAATCACACAAGATTGAGGCACTAGCAAAGCATCCTTTATATCATTTAAATGAGCTCTAACTTTAGCATACTGACCTGGACGTAAGAGACCCTCTGGATTTGGGAAACGCGCCTGAACCAATATGGAACCTGTGCTTGGATTTACTTCTCTATCAATAAATACCACATCACCATGATGCTCAAATATGCTACCATCCGACAATGCCAATTCTAAATATTTATCATCATCAGCTGTTGGACTTTTCGATTTCTCGAGATATCCTTTAAATGCACGGGCCAACATCAAATACTGAGCCTCAGGCAAAAAGAATTCTACATTAACAGAACTCACATCGGAAACAGTATTTAAAATAACAGGATTTGGATCTTGCCCAACAAACTCACCAACTTTGGCGTTGGTTTTACCAATAATTCCATCAATTGGTGAATAGATTTCGGTATAGCCTAATTCAATTTGAGCAATTTCATAATTTGCTTGGGCTGCTGCAACTTGCGCTACACTTGCATCATACTGAGCAACAGCATTATCAAGATCCGACTGACTAACAGCATTTGCTGCAGCAAGAGGTTTATATCTGTTTAAATCATTTTCCGCTTTCACCAAACCGGTTTTTGCTCCAGCTACATCACTCAATTGGCCTGCTACATCAGCTTTATAAGACTGAGCATCAATTGAATAAAGATGATCGCCTTTTTTCACTACTGTTCCTTCTTTAAAATGAATGCCCTCTAGAAACCCTTGAACTCGAGCTCGAATAGGAATATCGTATAAACCATAGGTTTGTCCAATAAACTCATGAGTGATGGGAACATCCTTTTGTAAAACTTGAACCACAGTAACCTGGGTTGGTGGTAGTTGTTTTTTCTGCTCTGTGCAGGAGCTAAAAATAAAAACGGACACTAAAAGCAGAATTAGCGCTCGCAGTAAATTGATGGTTTTCATATTAATTAGTTTTGTTTATTATCTATTTAAAAATTTTCCGATAATGAATGCCATAATAATGGTTAAATATAATTGACCCGATAATCCAAATAAGATACTTGTCATTTTTGCCAAATCACTAACTGGTGAAATATCCCCATAACCAATAGTAGTAAGGGTTATGAAGCTATAATACACAAAATCTGCAATATCTGGACTTGTAATTCCGATACTATCATGATCAAATGTCCAAATTAATGAATTTGTTAAAGTAAACATAACTCCCAACAAAAGGTAAGCGCTAATTGCTTCTAAAATAACCTTAGTATTTACCTCTTTGCTTTGTACAATCTGCTGAATCAGCAAAACAATGGTAGTAAAAAAGACAGAAAGACTTAACACAAACGAAACCAAACTCAAATAACTTCGAGGACTAAAATACATTACCCAAATGAAAATGATACTGATGGCTACTAGAATAAATAAGTACTTTAATTTCTTCTGCTTTTTTCTTTCTATTACCGACAAAATAGATATGGTCATAATACTATAGGCAAGCGGACCAACAAAATCAAAAATAGTGACTCTATCAATTAAAGGGAATACAAAAACAAATAATAATATGCCCGAAAACAGATATATCTGACTTGGTATTTTTTTTAAGATGTGGAATAATTGCATTAAGAAAAAAATTTGATCAAATATAGTAATTATTCGGAATGGTTCTTAATTGATTTAGCCATTTAACTTTAGATTTAAATAACAAAGCTTCTGTCATGATTATCGTACTGTCTATCTTAAACACTCCTTACGTAAATCCCTGAATTAATAGGTCCTATAATGAAATGCTCCATTTTGAACATTCCGAAAGTTTATTTTTGTGCATACAATATTGAGAAAAATATGTCGAATAGTTTGTTTTGCAGTTTAAAATATCAAGAATCTAAATACTCTAAAAATAAAAACAAGGGTATAAAACCATTTGCAGAAGAGATTTCTGGTGAAGAAAATGCAGATAATGTCTTCAAAAAACCTGACATCATTCAAAGCCATAAAAATACAGCAAGTAAATTCAAAAGATTTAAGATTTGGATTAAGAGTTTGAAGCATGGAGCTTGAAGTTATCCAAACTTATCTTTATGCTAAAAGAATATAATAATGGCTCCACTTTGTAATTTGTGAACCCATTTTTTATTTGGCTCATGAAAATACATTATTTTAGCGGCAAAATAATAGCATGAAGCAAAAAACCGTCATTCGATTAGAAGGAGTAGATATTTATCAGGGTGACAGCTTGGTAATGAAGAATGTGAACTACGAACTTAAAACTGGAGAATTCAATTATTTAATTGGCGAAACGGGGAGTGGAAAAAGTAGTTTATTACGTGCGCTTTATGCAGATGTTCCAATTCTAAAAGGGAAAGCTAGTGTTACAGATGTGGATCTTCCTCAAATAAAAGACAAAGAAATTCCATTTTTAAGAAGAAAATTGGGGATTGTATTCCAAGACTTCCAGCTGTTATTTGACAGAAATGTAGAGGAAAACCTGATTTTTGTCATGAAGGCCACAGGTTGGAAAGACAAAGATCATATGAAAGACAAGGTAGCGGAGCTTTTGAGCAAAACAGGTTTGAAAAACAAAGGAAAGAATATGCCCTATCAGCTTTCAGGTGGAGAGCAACAACGCTTAAGTATTGCTCGTGCCTTAGTTAATGATCCACTACTTATACTTGCAGATGAGCCCACTGGAAACCTAGATCCTATCTCCTCTCAGGAAATTATGGACTTACTTTTCCAAATCAGTAGGGAAGATAGAGCGGTTCTTATGGCTACACATGACTACTCCCTATTTGGTAAATATGACTCCACTAAATACCAATGCGCCGAAGGTGAGCTTATTAAGGTAGACTGATAGATTTAGGATTGTAGATTAACGAATCTTGAATTATGATTTATGATTTATGATAGGTTTTTTTGATTTAAGATTTATGATAGGGTCTACTGGTTTATCATTTAAGGTTCAAGAGTTATATTAGGTGATTAAGAATTCTAATGCTGAATATGGTCAACCTCTTTTCTTATTATTTTATCAAAAAAAGCCTCTAATATTCGTTTTCAACTCTTAAAATCAAATAAAAATATTTCGTACCTTGGTCATCCCTAAACTTAAACGTGTCATGACCGAAGCCTTTTTTTACTATTTATGGAGGTATCAACTATTCCATACTCCTTTATTTACAACCGATGGAGAAGATATAAATATCATAAAACCTGGTATTCTAAATACTGACTCTGGCCCTGATTTTTTTAATGCAAAAATCCATATTGGAGAAACTACTTGGGTTGGAAATGTAGAAATTCATGTCCGATCTTCCGATTGGAACAGACACCAACATCAAAAAGACCCAGCATATAACAACACCATCCTTCATGTGGTTTATGAGTGTGATAAGATAGTAAAAACCCAAGATGAACAGCAATTAAAATGTTTGGAACTTAAAGGTAAATTTGATTCATATTCATTAGAAAAGTATGAATACCTACTTCATAATAAAAACTGGATTCCATGCGCTCAACAATTGGAAGGTATTAACGATTTTGAATGGAGCAACTGGCTGGAACGCTTGGCGATAGAACGATTAGAAAACAAATCAGCATCGGTTTCAGAATTATTAGAAAGCGCCTTAATGGATTGGGAAATGGCCTTTTTCATTAGCATTTCGGGATATTTTGGACAAAAGATAAATCAACTTCCTTTTCAAATATTAGCACGTTCTACTCAACCAAATATTCTGGCAAAACATAAAGATCAACTATTTCAAATTGAAGCCCTATTGTTTGGGCAAGCAGGATTATTGGAGGAGGTCAAAGAAGGTGAATATCACCAAAAGTTAAAACAAGAATACGCGTTTTTAAGCAAGAAGTACAAGTTGGTCCCCATGCCAAAGCACTTGTGGAAATATATGAGGTTGCGACCAGCAGCCTTTCCAGATATTAGAATTGCACAATTAGCCTTTTTAATGAGCCGAAGTGACTTTTTATTTAGTAAAATATTGGAAACTTCGGAACTCAAGCAACTCCACCAATTATTTGAATCTCATGCTTCAGCCTTTTGGGATACCCACTATAGATTTGATGTCCCATCCTCCTCAAGAATTAAAAAGCTGGGAGCTGCAAGTAGGATGGGCCTAATGATAAATGCTGTAATTCCATTTCTATTTGTTTATGGAAGAAACAAAGGCGAAAGCAAATATGAAGATAGAGCCATAGGGTTTTTAAGTGAAATTATTGCAGAAAAGAACCAAATCACAAAGAAATTTGCTGAGCTTGGAAAAAAGCCAAAGAACGCATTGGAATCACAAGCCATGATACAGCTTAAAACCCATTATTGCGATTTTAAGAAATGTCTAGATTGTAAAGTTGGAATGCTGATTCTGAAAAACTAAAAAGGCACCCTCCATCAGAAGAATGCCTTTACTTTCTGTTATCTATGAATTTTAATCGCCAATTCCAAATTTATAAATAATAGGACCTTGACCAATTACAACTCCAAGTTCATTTCCGATAAAGCTTACCTTTTCCATTCCATAAATGCTTTCTACTCCAAAAACAGGATCCCAAGAATGACCTCCATCAAGAGTTTGATAAAGCTTAGGCATTTTATTGCTAGTCAACTTATTTATGGTTGCATAACCCTCATTTGCATCTACAAAATGTACCGAATGGAAACCATCGATATCATCAAATTCTAATACTTCCCAAGATTGCCCAGCATTTTCTGTAATTAGAACTAAAGCTGCTCCATTTTCATTCTGTCCCACAATCCACCATTGGTCTTCATTTAATATAGCGGCATCCTCTAAAATATCCTGAAGAGTCACTCCTCCAAATTCATGATCGATCCAACTTAGTCCACCATCATTAGAGGTTAAATAATAACTCTTATCTGCTACATTTTCATCTTGTATACCGTAAACTATAGCTGTATTTCCTCTGGTATAAATTTGAGGAGGGTAACCATATTCATTAGGATGTGGAATTCCATAATCACTTATGGGCTCATGACTTGCCGAGTTGGCACGATATATTTCAAATTGATAGGGTATACCAGTGTCTTTTCCAACAGCTATTATTTCTCCATCCAAATTAGTTCCAATTCCAAATATATCTTTCCATTGAAAGGTAGGCTGGGTATAGAATTCATTTCCATATTCCAACTCTTCAAAACCTAAACCATTATCCGCAGTATGATATACTTTTTGGTTAGAGGTTAGATAAAATCCTTGACCACTGCTATTAAACATATTCATTTTTTCGATGCCCAAATTACTCGCTGTAATTACTTGCCAAGTATCACCGCCATCCACAGTCTTTAAAAGCTTACCGGCACCTGGTTCTGATGTAGTCATCCAAGCATCATTTGACCCAAAGAAAACAAAATCAGTACACCGTGTGTTATCACCAATTCCCAAATCATTTAAATCAATCTCGCTCCAAAATACCTGCTGCAGACTAATCATTGCATCATCCTCAGATATTTTCACGCCTCCAAGCATTTCTTTTACTTTTATTTCATAAGCCCCAGCTTCCAATCCTTCTGTCTCCCATAAATACTCAAACGGGGCATCATCATCTTGAAAAACCACATCATCATTGATATTAAACACCACTTGATCGGGCACAGAACCTGTATAGCTTGCCGTTAGCATGATATTATTTCCTAAAGCATAATTACTACCATTAATTGGATTATCTAAATAAATAGCATTCCCAAATGGTTCATTATCATAATGTAATAAGGTATCTCTAAAAAGATCAATAAGAAAAGCTTTATCCTCCCTAAACCCCAATACATCTATTAATACACCAACCTCAGCCCTGGAACCAACTATAAAATCCAAATCCCAATACCCATGCACTCCTTCAAGATGAGAGGACAATTGCCCAAAAGCTGTAACATTAGCAAATGGTCCAGCTACACCGTAAAGCAATAATGATATCTCTGGACCTATATCAGCAGTATAATTAACATCCATACTCATATTAGGCGCTGAGAAGTCAGTTGTATAGGTATAATTCGAAATTTCTCTCCAATCATCTTCCAAAGTATATCTCACCCCTAACTCAGCATGAAAATCTTCGCTAGCCCCTGCTGTAAATTCAGCAGTTACACTGCCATCTAATTCCAAAAACAATTCAATGCGAGGATAAAAGACAACAGGAACAGGACCTACCATAAAAGTCCATGGTGTGAAATAAAAACTAGCAAGGGAATACCTTTTCTTATCAATTTCCATAATTCCTGTGGCTTGAGTTTGAATAGAGGCTGCTTGGTCAATAATAACTCCACTTTCAAATAATTTAACCACTGGATGGCCCAGTGACCAGTCCAATTCCCATACCCATTCCCAATCGAAATTAAAGAAGAATTCCATATCTAAAGAAGTATGTCCTTCCATTACAAATTCACCATTGCTTCCACTAATGGATTTTCTGTAATCAAATGAAAAAACTGAAAAATTTGGGTCCTTATGCTCAGACCAGTTAACACCTTCAGCAAAGACTACTTTTTGAATATGACTCCTATTCAATTGACCTGTACTAAACCTGATGCTGGCTTCTTCTGCAATATCAGTTAATACGGCTTGCTCAGTTTGAATAGTTAACTCTCCATCTTTACTATTGATGCTTTTTACTTTTCTTAGATAACCATATGGAGCCATCTCAGAAGCACTATCTACTAAAATACTTCCCACTTCCAGTGTTTTTGTTATTTCAGATTCTCCTTTAAATACAAAAGTAAAATCGCTGGTATCAATCTCAGAAATGATAGCACGTGTGTTTTCATCCATAACATTTGGTGCAACAAACGGAGATTCTCCCTGTGGAATTTCCACTTCAGGTTTTACTTGTTCTTCTTCTTTCTTACAGGAAATAACACCAAAAAGCATCTGGGTAATCAATAATAATAGAATCCATTTTTTCATGACAATCATTTTATTTGTTTTCAGGTCACAAATAAACTCTCAATTACTTCAATGGCCAAAATAAACAGGTAGATTTAAGGTAGACCATAGGTAGAAAAACAAAGAAATTATTACTTCTATACCTATAGACATCAATATGTTAAAAAGAAAAACAAGGTGGCCTTAGAAAACAGAAGCGAGAAGAAGGTTTCTGGCTAACAGTATCACTTACTTACCAAAATAAAACATAAGGAAATGATGATAAAAAAGAATCTAATCTGGGTATTCAATACGAATATGATAGATGGTAAGTAACATTTTCTTGAAAATTTTCTTGATTTGATTGATTTCTTTTAAGGTGATGTCAGCATTATCAAATTGGCCTGATTGCATTTGTCCGGTGATAATTTGATCAACTAGATTACTCAAGATATTCTCATCTGGCTTAGGAATACTCCTACTTGCCGCTTCTATACTATCAGCCATCATCAAAACTGCTGTTTCTTTACTGAATGGAATAGGGCCAGGATAAGTATAAATACTCTCGTCTACTTCTTCCACTCCCTCCTCTTTCACTGCCATTCTATAAAAATACTCTGCCTTTCTATTTCCATGATGCGTTCTTATAAAATCTATAATCATTTCAGGAAGGCGATGCTTTTTTGCCAGCTTAACCCCATATTTCACATGACTAATAATAATTTCTGCAGACTCCTCATAGCTCAACTCGTCGTGAGGATTTACTTGAGTGGTTTGGTTTTCGATAAAATACATGGGATTATACATTTTCCCAATATCATGATAAAGAGCTCCAGCCCTTACTAATAGTGCATTCCCTCCTACTTCTATTAAAGCAGCCTCACAAAGGTTTCCTACCTGAAGACTGTGCTGAAAAGTACCTGGTGCTTTATGAGCCAAATCTCGAAGCAACTTATTATTAGTGTCAGATAACTCCAATAAGGTAAGTGCCGTAATTTGCCCAAACAGTTTTTCAAATAAATAGATAATGGGATAACTAAATAAGGACAAAGCTGCACTAATGGCTAAAAGGTAAAAAGTATCAATTTCAATGTGATTTAAACTCCCATCTCTTACCAAGAGCAAGGCCACATATATAAAAGAATAGGAGAGGAAAATCCATAAGCTTGTTAGATAAAACTGTCGCCGTTTATTTAATCGATGAATAGAAACTATGGTGATAATACCTGTAATTAATTGAAGGAAAATAAAATTATATCCATCTGGGATGAAAGATGAAATAATGATTACTGTGAGCAGATATACAAACATAGCTGTTCTCACATCGAAAAAACTTCTAATAATAATAGCCAATAGTGGGAGTGGCAACAGAAGTATATAATCGGGGTAATTTTGTATGAGAAGGCTTTCTGGAATCACAAAAAGCATCATACTCACCAAAATCAAGAGTATTTGGCTCGAATGACGTAAAATAGAAGGTCTGAATAAGTTTAAGTAGATGGCCAATGATAAAAACACAATGATGATAAGAATCCCCAAACCAATAGTGGTCCATATATACTCTTTAGATCCTCCCACTTGTTTCACAAACTCGGCTCTTAGGGACTCCAGAATCTGATACTTTTCCGTAGTCACCAACTCCCCTTCTGCAATTATTAATTCTCCTTTTTGTATCAAACCATAGGATAATGATAAGTTGGATAATAAGGCCTCTTCCTCTTTGGTGGTCATTAATTCATCATAGGAAACATTTTGGAATAAATGAGCCGCAATAATTTCTTTGGCAATGGTTTGATCTATATTCCCTCCATTTATTAATTCCTGCTCCAGCATATACTGAGCAGTGGAGAGTGTATAAATCGAACTCAAAGGAATAACTGTAGCTTGATTTCCTTTTAAAAGACTCACATGACCATTGGAGTTCCTATTAATAACCGAACTTCTTACCCCTTTTTGTACAAGCAAAGAAAATTTCTGATGGATAAATTCCCAGGTTCTTTTCTTCTTGGCTAGTTTTTCGGCAGCGCCATAATGCTCTGCCCATTTCATTTCAAATTCCTTTTGTATTATTGGCTTTAGAGAGTCTCCAATCTTTTCATCATATCTGTAATAGGGGATTACCTCCATCAGTAGCAATTCCTTTTCTTTTTCAACTTCTTGAGGCGTTTTCAATACCGCAAAATCAAAAGGAGCTATCAAGCTTTGAGAAGTCCAAGGGTATCCCTGACTATAATCATAACTAAAGCGGGCTGTTTTTGGAAAGAAATAAACCATGATTATCATGGCTGCCAAAAACAAAATTACTTTATAGATAATTGTATATCTGTATCTTAGAAAATATATTAATTTCTTCATTCTCCTTTTCAAATAACTTATTTGTGCAAAGTAAAGATAATAATTTCACTAAACAGATGCTAGGCAATAAAACTTGGAAACTTATGCTTAAAAAAAGAATGCCGAAGGTCGAAAAATGTATATTTTTGTATTCCAATAAATACAAACTTATGAGCTTTGGTTTTTGCCACCTTTCGATAGTTCCCATGAGGAAAGATCCATCAGATACCAGTGAAATGATTTCCCAATTATTATTTGGCGATGTTTTTGAAGTCCTTGAAAAAACGACCAAAAATTGGATTCTTATTCGCAATTCATACGATAATTACGAAGGATATATAGATCCTAAACAGCAATTAGAAATGAATAGCGAAGATTTTTTAGCTTCTCAAGAAAACAATTTTGTAAACAAAGAGATTACAAACATCACTAGTCCCTTTGGCCAACAGATTATTCCTCCAGCTTGTAGCTTTTCTGGAAAAGAAATGAAGCTTAATACAATGGTTTTTGAAGCCCCCGAAGATATAGTAGAGATTACAAAACCCAATTCTGAAGAAATCTTAAAGCTGGCCATGACTTATTTGAATGCTCCATATTTATGGGGCGGAAAAACGCCATTCGGAATTGATTGCTCAGGTTTAACACAAATGGTTTACAAAATGGCGGGGATTAAACTCTTTAGAGATGCCGCTCAACAAGCCACCCAAGGAGAAGTACTCAATTTTTTAGAGGAGGCTAAAATTGGAGATTTGGCTTTCTTCGATAATGAGGAGGGTAATATTATTCATGTGGGTATTATTATTTCGCCAAACGAGATTATTCATGCGAGTGGACAAGTAAGAATAGATACCCTTGATCATCAAGGTATATTTAATAAGGACATTGGGGAGTATTCACATCAATTGCGCTTGGTAAAAAGCTTTTTATAGATTCCTCTTCTACCCTGCTGGATTATACTTTATTCAAATTAGCAATAGTGAAGGTCTTCAAGAAACTCATAAATTGATTATCAGCTAATTCTGATTTCATTTTTTTATTGCTTGAGGCTGCTATTTTTCCATATCTTTGAATGGTAAAGAAGAAACCTAACCATGCACCTTAAACAACTGAAATTCACAAACTTCAAAAACTATACGGAGGGAGATATCTCCTTTTCTCCTAAGATAAATTGCTTTATTGGGAATAATGGCGTGGGCAAAACCAATATTTTGGATGCTATCTATTATTTATCATTTTGCAAGAGCTATTTTAATCCTATAGATTCTCAAAACATACGTCATACTCAGGATTTCTTTGCCATACATGGATATTATGAACAGCAAAATGGCTCTAACGATAAGGTACAATGCGTACTTAAACCCAATAAGAAAAAGCAGTTCAAACTCAATGACAAAGAATATGATCGCTTGGCCGACCATATCGGACTCTTACCACTCGTCATGATCTCACCTTACGATAGAGACCTCATCAACAACCATAGCGATGTGAGAAGAAAGTATTTAGATGGTGTGATATCACAATTTAACGGACTCTACCTCACCAACCTCCTCAATTATAATAAGGCCTTACAACAAAGAAATGCATTGCTCAAAAGCTTTGCCGAGAACAGAAGTTTTGATGCCGATCTATTAGAAATGTGGGATCATAAATTAAACGATTTGGGGAGTCAAATTTTTGAAGTCAGAGCTCAATTTATTGAAGATTTTCGCCCTATATTTCAGAAATATTTTAGTTTTATAAGCGATGGAAAGGAAGAGGTGGGCATTAAATATAATTCACAGCTTCATCAAAATGAACTCTCCCTCTTACTCAAAGAAAATTTGAGAAAAGACCAAGCCATTCGATATACATCTGTTGGAATTCATAAAGATGATTTAGAATTTACCATTTCCTCCTACCCTATTAAAAAATATGGTTCACAAGGCCAACAAAAGTCATATGTGATAGCCATCAAATTGGCTCAGTTTGAATATATGCGCCAAATTAAAAAGCAAAAACCCATTCTTTTACTCGATGATATCTTCGATAAATTAGACAGCCAAAGAGTAGAGCAAATCATTAAATTAGTTAATGAGGAAGAGTTTGGGCAAGTATTTATTACTGATACCCAGAAAGAAAGAATCGAGCATATTTTCGAACATAATTCTATGGATCATAAAATCTTTAGTATCGAAAATCAAGTTATTAGCCCTTTAAATTCATAAGATATGTTTAGTGGAAGAAAAGAAATGAGTATCGGAGATGTTTTAAAAAAAGTACTCCAAGAAAATGATTTAGAGGAGGGTGTTGACGAAACCAGACTCCTTCAAGAGTGGGAAAACATCATGGGAAAGCATATCTGCAACCATACTATAAGTAAACGAGTTTCTCAGTCGATTCTCTACGTTCATTTAGATTCTGCAGCGTTACGCCACGAGCTAAGCTATCGCCGCGACGAGTTAAAGAAAGCCCTCAATTATGCCGTTGGAAAAGAAGTGATTAAAGATATTGTTTTTGCATAAAAAGCTCTGAAAACAAAAAAAGCGGAACTATTGGTTCCGCTTTTTTTGTTTCATGGTATTGGGTTTATTTTACCAAAATCTTTCTCACCTTACCATATTCATCAGTTCCAAATCTAATGATATATAATCCAGGCTTTGCATAAGACATATCAATATCGTAAGTATAGCGATCGTTAGTCTTAATGACTCTATTATGCAATAAACATTGACCCATAGTATTATGAACATCGATTCTCAACGGCTCAGTAGTTTCAGCAGAGTTCATAGAAACTCTAAACTGATTATTACCCATATTGGCCACAATCATCTCCGCTTCTTGAAGAGGCATGGATTCAATTCCAACATAAGACAAAACATTAACCATATAATCTTCAGTTTCACCACCTTCAGGAATATCATTACAAGCTTGGTCATCACCAATGGGAACAATCCAACTTAACTTAACTCTCATTAAATGCTCACCTAAGTTAGCATTTTGTGGAATAATTAATTCTTCAGTTTGTGTATAGTCACCAGAACCTTGTCCATCTGCCATTTCAAAAGCAGCAACTACTTCATCAGCATCATAAACAAAATCATCATTAAAATCTATCCAAACTTTTACGAACTGATCTCCATAAGAGGCAGACATAATGAGTTCATGACTTGTGTTTCTTACCAAATCAGTCATTTGATTTACAAAGTCACCATATCCATTCTCAGAGCAACCACTTTCGTTATCAATGGTTCCCAATTGAATTCTAGCAATTTCATGATCATTGGCACAATTGGCCATTGGAATACAATTACTATTCACAACTAATTTATGTGTAGTATCATTATTCATATCTGTATCACCACTTAATGAGGTATAAGCTTTCATATAATGCATCCCTAAATCTGATAAATCAGCAGGGGAGGTAAAAGTATAATCTAGGGTTTCACCAAAAGCCAAAGGACCACTAACCACTTCCGATACTACCATACCATCGGCATCATAAGACACATCAAAATCACTTTGTTCTTCAGTACCAAAGTTTTTAATAGAGATACTTACTTGTTCGTCTGAGCTTAAGTTCTCACCAGTCATTGGTGTATTTATCATTGTAACTCCTAAATCGGTAGGACCATAATGCGTTACCTCTTTAATTACAGCATCATTACTAGGATCCTCATCGTCTGCTAGGCTTGTAAAAGCCATGATTTCATAGGTTTGACCAATTGTACTCATATCTGTTGTTTGAGCAAAAGTAAAACTCTCGTATCCCTGAGGCGCAATAGTAGCAGTAAATATTTCTGTTATAATATCGCCACCATCTATTTGATAATTCACTTCAAAATTCGCTTGCTCTGCCTCTCCTGCATTAAAAACAGTTATGGTAATCAACTCAGAATCTGTTAACAAACCATCCTCAGGTTGATCGACTGAAGCCACTCCTATATCATTCTGAAAATCAGGGGCGATTTTGAAAGCTCCTACCACATCTTTTCTACCACCATTAAAATACTCTGCAATATGCCAGAAAGTCTTATCATCACTAGGATCTAAAGTTAAGTGTACATAATCCGCTAATCTATTGGAAGGATTATTTGCTGTACTTTGTGCAATTAAGCTTTCATCAATGGTCATTTGTCCAACTGGATCAGAAGCATAACGTCCTGTAAAATAAATGGCAATCTTTTCAGTAGAACTCACTGTTGTATATCCCATTCCAATATTACCTTGACCATCCATAGCCATACTCCCCGAGAAAGCATCTTTATTATTATTAGGACTTACGAAAGTACCTTCTTGATAAATCTCCCATGGTTCTCCATCAGCAGTTTGGCGCATCTCGTACCAACGAATACCAGCTTTTTCTCCTGAGGATTCGACATCTACAACAAAATTAAAGATAGCTGAATTGTGGTCAGCGAATCTACGGTATTGTGCTTGGTTCATTACTGTTGCCTGCAATACATCTTGTTGTGGCCCTGATGGTTGTGGTCTATTTGAGAATGACCCGCCATCAAAAACAGATACAAATGGAGTTGTTGGAATTTGAACGGCGGTAGAGATTTCACTATTTGAAATATCTTCCCAATCGGCTGTAACACTCCATATTTTTAAATGATCTTCAGAAACTCCAGACCAAGCATCATCTTGCATATATACCACATAAGCAGGTTCTCCAACTGGAGGTAAATTGCCATCGGTGGTATTGAAAAACTGTGGACTATAGAATCCATTTTTTGCAAGACCTGGCATTGGAAGTAATACGAACTGCGCATCATCACCAACTAGCATCTTATCTCTTTCCATAATGAAGATTCTATTGGAACTATTGATATTGGCAGTGATATAGTAACCATCAGACCAAATAGAGAACTTAGGGTAATCTGGGAATGCTCCTGTTCCTAATCCTGAAGTATAAACATGCCAGTCGTCATTTACAGGATCTGGTCCTTGACAAATAGCAATATTTAAACCATTAGGGCTGTGATCAAATTCTGTGATTACAAACCTATCAGCTTCTACATCGTATAAAACAATAGGGTCTCCGGCATTATTCCCTGGAAATAGTGTAGATAAACTCATTGCAGAAGTCAATGGATTTCCTTCCTTATCAAAAACTCTAAATCCAGTATTCCAAGCACCAACAAAGTGGTTTGGACCTACTGCTCCAGTTGGATCCGAAGGAGTATATGGAGAAGTATTGGCATCGAAAACCAATAAAGCTTCTCTACCTTGTTTCTTAACCGCTCTTTCCTGATTAGCAACTAATGCATCACCATTAACTGGTAATCCTTTTCCTGGTACCACATTATTTACTCCTCTTCTCTTAGGATGCCCTGGTAATGGGTCCATATTAGGATCCGCTAATTGAATGGTTCCATTTGCAATTTGTTTTGCAATACTTGGAACTACTGTTGGCGTTGGTAGCATTCCAAATTCGGTAGCTTTTACTGATTGCTTTTCTTGTGCAAAGCCTGATATAGCTATTGCCAAAATAAACAACATCATTGATGATAAGTGTTTCATATTTTGTTTTTTATTATTCTTCTTATTTGACGTAAACGATTTCATTTCCTTGCAAAAGACAAGGATGTCAAAAACTAAGTTGTCTACCATTTAAAAAAGTATTTGATTCAAATCTGCCGACTCTATAGCTACGACCCTGTTTTATTGCACTATACAAAAGTACTGTAAAATCGATCTTATTATTAGCAAATGATATATATGCAGGGTATTTATGAGTTAATTAACAAGCGATGATGAAGATATAAAAAACCTTATGCACTTTGGGGAGTACTATTTAAGCTTTAGAGGATCAATAATAGAGTTCCAATACCATTCCTTATCCATATCTACAAAATGAATATGACCAATACGATAAAGATAGGTCTGTTTCTGATTAAATAATATTAAAAAGAACAAACTCGCCATAAATAAGTTGCGCCACTTTTTAATGGTAATATGTTCCAAAGCAAAAGCCAAGAGGATGGCAAAGACAAAAAGATACTCCACATAGACTCTTGATGAGAAACTTCCACCATACCACCAACTCCACCAACTGGCTAGCACGTATGTCAAAACTAGAAAAAATGCGAGTAAACTAAAAAAATGAAACTTATTCTTTAGAAATAAATAATAGCTTCCAAAGCAAGCCAAAAGGCATATCGGAGTATAAAGAAATAGTCCTTTTTTATAACTGAATAAAATATCTATCATATGAGAATCAAGAAAATCAAAATGGTCAGTTCCATATGAATAAATAATAAAGTGGCCAGTTTGTAGATAATATATTATGCCTTGAATAAACAACACTCCAAAAACACTCAAAAGAGCTCCAATAGTTGCAAGATATTTTTTTGTGAATAGTTCTTGAAGTCTTTGTTTAAAAACAGGGAAAGAGCCAGAAACAAATGGTAAAGCCAATATAACCAAACCATTTACAGGCCGAATCAGAACTATCATCCCGAACATAAGAGCAGCTATAATGAGATATTTGCTCTTAGCTTCAATAAAACATTTCTTGCTCCATAATACAAAAGCATTTACAGCAGCAAAGGAATACACATGCGACATACAAGGCTCGAAAGCGGCGTAATAAAACAGATGTGTTCCTAATCCAATAGAGAGCAGAACAATATTGATATTTGATTTTTTAATCTGATACAAAAGGAGGATCTTCCATAATAAATACAAACCAAGCACCATATAAAACAATCCTGCGATATTGACAAATACATAATAAATCTTTGAATATCCATCGCTATCATATCCCATGGGTTCACTTAGAGCATGAGCCATCAAAAAAAAGGGCAGTTCGGCTATGGCAGTACCTACATAATATTTATTTACTATACTACCTTGGTATTCATTTCTATAATCGAAGACCAATTGCGGAATAAAATACTTCTCGTTTTCAATTTTATCGTAGAATCCAAAAGATAAATCCTGATAGATGAATATAGCAGGTAAATATGCATAATATCCCTTTCCATCGTCGCGAATAATAGAATGCCATCTTTCGCCTCCCCACTTTACATTAGCGGCAGAAAAGACCAGAATAATACTGATGATGAATAATAGAAATGAAGTGCTATGTTTTTTGACCAAACCCATATGTAAAAATAGAAAATTCTTTAATCCATCTTGATTAAAATGCCACTACCAGTTTTATCAACCAATTCTTCAGCATCTCCCCAATAATAAATATTCCCAAGACTAGAAATAGTAGCTTCAATACGTAGATTTGCTTGAACATAACAGTTATTAGAACCATGATTGGCAATATAGGTAAAAGTAGATCTTAGATTCTGTGCATAGATAGGTCCAAAACTAGAGCCAGTAACATAACTTAAATGTGTATTACCTTTATAATACACATCTGCAGTTCCTATATGAAAATAGATGAAGTTCCTATACATTTCAACATCCATTTCCACTTTTCCTGCACCTTCCCAAATATTTAAAGTTAAAGAATCTTGAACAATAGTATTGGTACAACTAATATCTCCACTTCCTCGATATTCTATTTCATTAATGGTTTCAAAATTGGCATAAACAGTAATCTCTCTATCGAAATTCCTCATCCAATTGCAAGAGTTTCTGTTTTCAATTTTCAACACCCTATCATCTATATCTGTCCTAACTTTCTTTAGCACATTTTTCCCGCCGTGTACAGAGATAGAATAGTCGTTTCCTTGGGTAAGAACCAAATTCACATTATCACTTAAAACAATTTTATCAAAAGTGGTAGCTGGACGCTCCTGAGTAATATCTGAACCTGTACTTTTAAAACAATCAGTGGGGTCTCCTTTCTTACAAGAATTCAACCCTAACAATAATATAAAAAAGGTAAAAATATTAATCCATTTCAGAAATCTTAATGCGTTTCTCTTTTCCATTATCTCTTCCCCCAATCGTATTGTAAACGGTAACCTAGACCATAAGAAACAAATGCAGCACGAGCCCCATGAGCTCTTAAATTAACAGTTACAAAAGTATTTTTATAGGCCAAAACTTTTAATGTCATAGATTCATAAATATCACCCTCCGATTTTTCTCTTCCGCCCCAATAAAATCCAACACCTACTCCAATAATCAATCTTGACATTCTAAATTCATAAGTTGGTGCAATTCCAGGTCGCATAATGGTGATGAAACTAGGATTAATTATCCCTACTTGTTCTTGCTTGGCTTCATGACTACCGTCATAACTAAAATCAAATGAAAAACCTAAAGCACTAATGTCATTAAAATATTTTAGAGTACTCACTGAAGCCATATAAACATCAAAACGCTCTCCAAAAACATCCCCCATATTTTTTGTGGCATACCCTGCTAAAACATTAAATATAAATATTTTATTAGGCTTATAACTCCAAGGAGGTATGCTAGGTTTTCTTTGTGCAATCTTACTATTTGGCTCACTCAATCGCTGACTTACACCTGCAGAAAGCATTGGAAGATTCAAACCATAATTTGGTGTAGCGGTACTTCCATTACTAAAGTGAATCAAACTAAAACCAGCTGTTAATGCAGTTGACTTACTCAATTGCTTCCTATATTCTAACATTAAATTAATAGCCACATTTACATGAGAACCAATGGCAATATTCTTATAATTTGTTAGCGGATCGAATTTTTTGGTTAGATAGCCTAAACCTACTCCCAATCGAAATCCGAAATAATCATTTTTATGCCTGATAATAGGAAAGGAAACAAAAGGACAAACCGCAACAACCTGGCCTACTGCAGGATGGTCAGATAAGGTACTATAAAACAAGCTCACTCCTATAATAGGATAATTATGAATCTTTTCCCATTCCTTCTTTCCATAGGTATCTTTTACCAAACTGATTTCAAAACCTGGAATATGAGAATTAAAAGGTTCTAATTCGGTGTGATGATTGATAAGAAATCCATAATAGAAACGGGGCTCAATCTGAAGATTGCTATTATACTTTTTGTGTTTGAAGGATTTCACTTTAAATTTAGAATAGGCGGATTGACTTCGCACTGGCACTATAACGACCAACAACAATATAAATAAAATCCAACTATTTTTAAGAATCCCCATGATGTATTTTCAGTTTGCAAAGAAAAGAAAATTAGATGTCTCCTCCTCTTTTTTCTGTAAAATAAGACAACGTAATAAAAAGCACTCTATTGTAACGAATTAAAAAACTACTTTTGCAAAAAAACTATAATGCAGGAGAAATTAAAAGCCTTCGAAAGACTATTAACCATCATGGATGAGCTTAGAGCGGGTTGTCCTTGGGACCAAAAACAAACTTTAGAAAGCCTCCGATATCTAACCATTGAAGAAGTATATGAATTATCAGATGCCATTTTGGATAAAGACATGACCGAAATAAAAAAAGAATTAGGCGATTTAATGCTGCATATGGTTTTTTATGCCAAAATAGGAAGCGAGACTCATTCTTTTGATATGGCCGATGTTTTAAATGGAATTAGTGAGAAGTTAATATTTCGCCATCCTCATATTTATGGCGATGTGAAAGCTAATGATGCCGAAACTGTAAAACAGAACTGGGAAAAACTAAAATTAAAAGAAGGTCGTGAATCGGTTCTTGATGGCGTACCTCAGTCTTTACCGGCAGTAGTTAAAGCCTACCGCATTCAAGAGAAAGTAAAAGGAGTTGGCTTCGATTGGGAAAAACCAGAGCAGGTTTGGGAGAAAGTAGAGGAGGAATTACAAGAATTTAAAGCAGAAGCAGAAAAAGAAAACGAGAAGGACAAGATGGAAGCTGAATTTGGCGATTTGATGTTTTCATTAATAAACTACGCTCGGTTCTTGGATATCAATCCTGAAGATGCATTAGAACGTACAAATAAAAAATTCATCAAGCGGTTTAAATACCTAGAAAGTGAAAGCAAGAAAGATGGAAAAGACATTTCAGATATGAGTCTTACCGAAATGGATGTGTATTGGAATAAAGCTAAAACATTATAGCCCTTTGCTTTTTGCCCTAAGCCCTAAGCCTCAAATCCCAGTTATTCCCATCTGTTTCATCAAGAAAGTGGCATTCAGGTTTTGCGAAATCCCATCTCTTAATTTATAATCAAAATGCAATTTCCCATCTACTAAGTCTACTTCGAAGCATTTGTTTTGAACGGAATCCGGGAAACTATCAATTAAAGTTCCTAGCTGAAGATCGTGAGTAGCAATCAAACCAACTGCTTTTAAGCCAATCAACTGAGCCACTAGAGCCTTACTCCCCATTTCCTTGTCTTTGCTATTGGTGCCTTTTAATATCTCATCAAGGATGATAAATAATGGCATTCCTGATTTAAGCTCCTCTATAATCCCTTGCAAGCGAAGTAATTCTGCATAGAAATAGGATTCATTACGAGCTAAACTATCTTTGGTTCTGATGCTGGTAAACATTTGAATCGGAGTGATTCTCAGCCTTTTCGCACATACTGCTGAACCAGCCATAGAGAGTATTAATTGTGCGCCTACCGTTCTTAAATAGGTACTCTTTCCTGCCATATTTGCTCCGGTAACTATATTAAACTGACCTAAACCCGGAAAACTAATATCATTGGCAACTCCAGTATCTTTTGGAAGTAATGGATGCGCTGCTTCTTCAGCTTCAAAAACAAAACCCTCCTCAATAATTTCTGGGAAAATAGATTCTGGATGATTATAGTTAAATGTTCCTAGAGATACTAAAGTTTCCATTTCTGCCAAAACAGCAAACCATTTCCCTACTGAAGTTCCATATTTTTGTCGCCAATTTTCCAATCGGATACTCTGCAATACATCCCAAACAGAAAAAAAGTTGAGGATGAACCAGCCAAACAAATTCAAACGGGTATCGAAAGCTTGTGATAATTTCGACAATTTCTTAATAGCTATTGAAGCGCTTTCATTTTCAAGTTTTAAATTTTCTTGAAGTTCTTTTAATGTGTCAGAGTCAAATAATTGTTTTTCAAAAGATTCAAAAACTGACTTCCATTGTTGTAAAGCAGAGGATTGCTTTCCCAGCTCTATATGATTGGCATTGATTCGCTTGGCGAAATAACCAGAAAACCCAAGAGGAACCACCATATACAACATGAATGTATTGAATCCCAATTGCCCATTTATCAAAAGGTATAACATAAAAAAGCTGAGAAGGGATATAAATGGAACAACTATTTTAAAAGCCCAATGACTAAATATTCCTTTTCGTACCGCCCATTCACTTAAACTTGAAATCGGGCTGGCTTTCTTTTTTTGGCTTGCGGTGGTTTGAGCTCCTAAAACTCGGAATTCTTGCATCCACTCGTGCCTCTTTGCCAATTCGCCTATAGCGACTTGTTGTGCTAATATTTTTGGTTTTTCAATAAAACCCTCCCCTAATCTGTTGGCTAAATCAGTTTTCCCTTGAGGACTATAAGTTCTGTTTAAATACTGAAACAAAGAGAAAGGGCCAAATACATCTAAATCGTAACTGAAATAATGTTTCTCGTCTATATATTCTTCACCATCCTCAAAATTTGAATAATCATTATTTAATGCCTTAAGTTCATAGTCATTGATATCTCTATATAATTCATAGGCTTTCTTTAGCTTCAGAATCCGATTATGCCAAGTCACTAAAATGACAAAGGTGGCCAATCCAATAATAATAGTAGCAAAAACAATAGCCAGATCAAAAGAAGTAGAAATAAAAATAGCTAAAACCCAAAGCAAGAACCAGAGGACTCGAAATAAAGAAAGCCTTCTGTTTTTCTGGGTATATTCTTCTGCTAGTGCAGTATATTTGCGGAGTTGATTCTCGTAAAAATTGGTAATTTCTGACATGTTCTTGATTTAACAGCAAAATTAATTTTAATCTAAAATAATAGAGATTAAAAAAGCTTAAATCATGAAATTGTTTGTGAGAAAAAAGTTAAAACTGAAATACCTTTTCAATTAAGCATAAATCATAGCTAAAATAAAAGGAATGGTGATCATGATAGAAATAATCAATGGCTGCCAAAACTTCTTCTTTGGGTAAATACTTTCATCCATAAAGTTCCTTTTTTGGAATACATGCACAAGTATGAACCCTCCAACCATGTTCAATATCAAAACATAAGAAGCTTTTGGTTCCTTTGGTATATTCACTAAAAAAATGGTGAGGATGGTATATAAAATAGAAGCTCCTAAAATAGAATATGCCAGCCTCTTTTTACCAATACTAATTAAATTTTGCAGAAGTAAAACAGCACCGAAAATAGTTGCAAAGAGTACGGAAAACATCCAAATTACTTTTTCAGAGTAAATTTTAATTGGTGCTTCAGTTACTGGGACTTCTTGATGAATTGCTGAATTCATGTTTGATAAATATTAAAATAATGAAACAACATCAACATATGGACTGTTTTGAATAATTTCTTTGGCCTTCACGTATTCATCCGTATTTACGATAATGGTAATTCCTTCGTAGGTACTGCCAACATATGCAGTCATAACGGAGGAGGCTGGATTATCAGATCGGAGTAATGAATATATTTCAGATTCCTCTAAAAGACTTTTAATATCTTCAGCCATTATACGGTCATCTGTTTTGAGAAGCGCTTGAGTGTCGTTTGCCATAATTTTGTTTTGAGAACCAAAGATAAGAAATGATTTTTAAACGTTATAGTGTTTAAACTAAAAATTCAAACTAAATATATCCTTTCAAATAGTAAGCTAAGTGTAGAATTTATTATTTTTCGACAACATTGTCCAATGCATGCTTCATTTTAAAAGAAAATTCTTCATTACATTGGTTCAGAAAGGCTTTGTAACGAATATTCAGGACTTAGAAATCACTAAATATTAATGAGGGTCTATTTATTTCACACTAAACAAATAAGAATAGTTGTTATTTGGTAAAGTAATTTTAGGATTTTGGATGATGATTTCAGTTTTTCCACTGACAATAACATAATGAGCGAGTGCAATTCCCATATCCACCATTTGTATATCATAGCCTAATGAGCTGCCATATTTTGGAGTTCTGGCTATGAAAAAATGAGCTTTTTCATCCTTAGTAATTACAATTCTCCATGGCTGTTTGTTAGATGCACTAGGTGCCAATCTCACATACTCCAATAACTCCTTCCACTTTTCAGATATTATAGGACTTTGAAAATCATTTTGAAAAAAGAGAGAATCGAAATCTAAACGGCTATCGGCTTTAGCCATTTTGCGAATGATTTTCCCAAACAAATGAGCTTGTTCAGCTGCGTATCCTATTGGAGAGATAATGGGAATAAAATCACCCTCCTCTAATTCTTCTTCAACTTGTAATTTTTTTCTTTGAAAAGTACCTCCTAACCAACAAGTGCTGATCTTATTTTGCTGTAGAAAGAGAATTAAATTTTCTACTACAAAACCCAAATCCAATAGATTCTCTTGATTTCTCTTACATATAGTCACTAAAAAAGAAGGTGCTTTCTTCACAAATCCATATGTTGCTATCTTTTCATCTTTTAAATCTAAATCTTTGAATATGATTTTGATGACATTTCCGAAAGGTCCAATTAAATTTTTGGGCTGAGATAAATAAGACAGAAGCAATTCCTTATCTTTAATGGTAAGAGATTCTCCAGTATATTTTCTTATCGACTTTCGACTGATGATGGCTTCTTTGATTTCCATATTGAAATGAGGATATGTTTATAAATTCAAAATTAAGCAATAATTATTGATCTGTACTTAATAATGATTTCTACCACAGCACTTTTTAAATTTCTTGCCACTATTACAAGGGCAAGGACTGTTTCTACCAATACTCAATTTCTCCTTTTCCAAGGCTCTCGCACTCATATCTTGATTAAAAACCTCCTCTAATAGTTGATATAATTCAGGGTGTTTTCGTTTTAATAGCTGGGGTCGTTCAAAGAAATATTCGCTAATCACTGAAAAGAATTCACTTCTATTGGTGGCTCCATAGGGGTTAATATCTGATTTATTGGCATATATCTCATCTATCTTTTTATTGATTAAATCAATCCAAGGGATAACATATTGCTTATCGAGCAATAATTCCGGAACACCATCTATAACTCCATCTGTTTTATCTATCAGATGAACAAACTCATGGACCGCAGTATTTTTCTTATCACTTGCATTACTAAACCCATGATGCAATGCTTTTTTAGAGAGAATCATTTTGCCCTCCATATATCCACTTCCTACCATCCCCAAAATACTCCTTCCTTCTCTTTGGGTTTCAAATTTTTCATTAAAAGAGGATGGATATACCAGCACCTCATATAGACGGGTATATTTCCATTCAGGGAATTGAAAAATTGGAATAATGGCACTGGCCGCAATCAATATCTCATCTTTTTGATCAACATTAGTTTCAATACCAGTGATTCTCACATTCAATAAAAACTCTTGAATCTTAAACTCAAAAAGCTTCTCTTCTTCGCTATTTAATGAATTATAAAAGGCTACATTTTCCATTAAAATCACCTTCCAAGGAGTTGGAAAAGGTTTTTGAGGAATCTTCCATTCTGATTTTTTGCTATTTCTGAGTCTAAAGAAAATTATCAATGCGATTAGTAGAATAATAAGGACAATGAATTCCATAAATGATTTTTGTACGTTTTAAGTGAGTAAATATAGCACTATTCTTTTGACTGGATTATACACTCCCACTATTTAACTAGTGATAACATTTCCTGAGCATATCGTTTACCTAGTTCTCTCACACCCTCCGAATTAAAATGAACACTATCCTCACGAACTAAGCATCCTCTGGAGGAAATTACATGTGCTGTAGGAATTAAATCAGGCAGTTGATTGATGATAGGATTCATGCTAGCACAAATCCCACCCTGTTCTTCATGTACCACTTCTCCTGCCAATAATGGGACTTCTTTGGCATTCAATGATAAATCAGACAATATATTTTCATAAATAGTTTTTACATAATTCGGCCATTGCTCATCTCCAGTATTGGTTTCTCCTTGATGAAGAATAATCCCCTTTATCACTCCATCTTTCTGCGCTTTTTTAGCCAAAGAAATCAAACATTGATATGGATTCCCTTCATACCCATTTACCTTATCAATAAACCAATCTTCAGGATATGTTCGGGTATAATTTTGATATAAATCCTTATCAAACAAACGTATATCACATCCTCCTATGGCTACGTTTATAATGCCAATAGAAATATCTTGAGGAAGCTCTTCAACCATGGTTCTACCAAAATAATCAGCAGGAGAAAGCCCCGAATAACATTGAGACAGAGGAGGATTAGCCGTATACCATTTCCCTTTTCCTCTTTCTAAGTTTGGACAATCCATTGATGCCATCATTTTGAACCGAGGGTCGACGACCCTATCCTGCTCCTCTATAGCTGCTGACCCTTCCATATTAGATTGACCAAAGCATAAATAGATATGAAAGTTTTGATTTTGTGAGAACATAGTGGTGCTGATTAGTAAAAATAAGGAAAGAATTAGGTTTCCAGCTATTGGCTTGGTTTTCATAGTCGTTTTAGTTGTGATATTTGATAGTCCTACAAAAATAAAATAAATTCTTTAGGGGATGGCATAAAAAAAACACTCCCCAGTTATTGAAGAGTGCTGTATCTTTAAAATGACAATTCTTATTTTGTCATTTCAGCATAGTGCTTATAGAATCCGATAATAGACTCAATGCCATTATAGAATTGCTCCAAAGCATAGTTTTCGTTTGGTGAGTGAATGGCATCTGATTCTAAACCAAAGCCCATCAATACAGATTTAATTCCTAAAATCTTTTCGAAATCAGAAATAATAGGAATAGATCCTCCTGAGCGAACTGGTACAGGACGCTGACCAAATACATCAATTAGTGCTTTCTCAGCAGCTTGATAAGCTACAAAGTCGATTGGACAAACATAACCATAACCACCATGTAGGTAATTCACCTTTACCTTCACACTCTTAGGAGCGATGCTTTCGAAATACGCTCCAAATAATTTAGAGATTTTCTGATGATCTTGGTTAGGAACCAAACGAGTTGAAATTTTGGCATGGGCCTTAGAAGGAAGTACTGTTTTAGCACCTTCTCCTGTATATCCACCCCAGATTCCACAAACATCAAAGCTTGGGCGAATTCCTGTTCTTTCTAAAGTAGTAAAACCATCTTCACCGGCTAACTCGTCAACATCCAATGCTTTCTTGTATTCTTCAGCATTAAATGGCGCTCTTCCTAATAATTCACGTTCTTCAGCAGAAACCTCTTCTACATCATCATAGAAACCTGGAACAGTTACTTTACCATTTTCATCTTGTAAATGAGTAATCATTTTAGCCAATACATTGATTGGATTAGCCACAGCACCACCAAATAATCCTGAGTGTAGATCTTGATTTGGTCCAGTAACCTCCACTTCCCAATATGCTAAGCCACGCAAACCAGTTGTAATAGTTGGGGTTTGTGGATTAATCATGCTGGTATCAGAAACCAAAATCACGTCGGCTTTCAACATGTCTTTATGCGCTTCACACCATTTTGGTAAATTTGGAGAACCTATTTCTTCTTCTCCTTCAATCATGAATTTTACATTCACTTTTAAAAGATCATTTTTTAGAACATATTCAAACGCTTTGGCATGCATGAATCCTTGTCCTTTATCATCATTAGCTCCACGAGCCCAGATTCGACCATCTCTTACTTCTGGCTCAAAAGGAGGAGAATCCCATAATTCTAGAGGATCAACTGGCATGACATCCATATGACCATAAACCATAACTGTAGGCAATGCAGGATCTACAATCTTTTCTCCATAAGTTACAGGATTACCATCTGTCTCAAAGATTCCTGCTTTATCAACACCAGCTTCTAAAAGCAGTTTTTTCCAATATTCAGCTGCTCTATACATTTCTGGCTTGTTTTCTGCTATGGAACTGATAGATGGAATTCTAATTAATCCAAATAGTTCTTCAAGAAACCTTTCCTTATTCTCTTGAATATAATTTTTAACTTCTGACATTTTATATACTTTTTATTTACAATCGTTTATACTCTTTATATTGTTTCAGAATCAATCCATCAGCCAATCCTTTGCGAGGTACAAAAATAGAAGTGGCTTTAACTGTATTCATCACAAATCGATAGATATATGCCGCAGGTACAATCACATCGGCTCTATCAGGACGAAAGCCATAATGAGAGATTCTGTCTTCAATGCTCATATTTTTGAGCTGCTGATAACCAAATTCTAAATTCCCAATATTCAACTCTTGTCTGTCGTTATTTCCATACAACTTACAAAGCCGGTTAATATTGCCACCAGTTCCTACGATATGAAAATCATGGAATTTTGAATCGTACTCCTCCAACCACATTTTCATATCACTCCAAACTTTGTTCTTCACCTTGTTGTTGAGCATTCTCAATGTTCCAACCTTAAAAGATTTTTGTTTCAACAGCTTACCTTCTCTTTCAATACTCAACTCTACACTTCCGCCTCCAACATCCATAAACAAAGCATAATGCTTAGGTGTTGGAAAAATGATTCGGTTTGTATTTCTTAAAATTTCTGCTTCTTGTCTTCCTTCAATAATTTGGATTTTCAGACCTGTTTCTTTTTTAATCTTTGATAAAATCTCTTCACTATTTTTAGATTCTCTCATGGCCGCTGTGGCGCAAGCAATATATCCGATAGGCTGGTATACATCTATCAATAACTTAAAAGCTTTCATTGTTTTAATAAAAGATTTAGCCTTTTCTTTACTAATAATACCATCATTATAAACATCCTCTCCTAATCGTGTTGGAATGCGGATAAGAGAAGCTTTATCTAATTTCACTATTCCATCTTTATCGTAAGCATTGGCAAACAATAATCGGGCAGCATTGGAACCTATATCTATAGCAGCAAAAAGCATTTATCTCAATTTAAACTTCAAAAATAAGTAGAATATTCCGAAGGAAAAAACGGAATAAAATGTTTGCAAATTTCTAACATTAGTGAACTTTATCGCATTGATATCCGTCATAGAAAACTAAGAGCACTCATTGGTAAACAGAATTTAAACAATCTCGTCATAAGAAGGAATATCCTGGAGAAAATAATACTTCTGATTTTGAAAATCGAGTTGGCAACAGAAATGCTCTAAGCCATTAGTAACAATAAGGTAGTCCACCTTCATACTTAGATTATACCGTGCAATTTGATCAAAAACCTTTTGATCTATTTTTACTGATGGGGCCTTGCATTCTACCAATAACAATGGATGACCAAAGTGATTAAAAGCAACCACATCGGCACGTCGTTTTAAGGAATTTACTTTCAAACTATATTCTAGAGCCAATAATCCAGCTGGATATTTCTTTTCTTCCATCATATAATGAACAAAAAGTTGTCTAACCTCTTCCTCAGGAGTCAGTATCAACCACTTTTTTCTAAGTACGTCAAACACTTCCACTTTTCCTTCGTTCTGACGAAGTCTTAGTTTTTTAGATGGAAGGTTAAAGCGATTTAAACTCATGACTATAATTTTGGTAAAAGTAGAAAATATAGCGTTTCTAAATTGAAAAAATTGAATCTAATGTTAATAATATATGCTAAAAAGAGGAGTCTAGAATAGCTAGAATTACCTATATTTGTGCGAAATTTCATCTATGAAAACCAAAAAACAAATTGTCAGTAACTGGTTGGTAAGATATACCGGAATACAGCTGAAAGACTTTGGTAAGTATATCCTGCTCACTAATTTTCAAAATTATGTAGATTTATTTGCTGAAAGACACGGAGTTGAGCCTACAAGTAGAGATTTAGCCATGCCCTCGGCCACCGCTGAGGACATCACCATCATTAACTTTAGTATGGGAAGTCCAAATGCAGCTACCATTATGGATTTAATTAGTGCAGTGGAACCTAAAGCTTGTTTGTTTTTAGGTAAATGTGGGGGCCTAAAGAAGAAAAATAAATTAGGGGATTTCATTTTACCTATTGCCGCTATTAGAGGAGACGGTACTAGTAATGATTATATGCCTCCTGAAGTTCCTGCCTTACCAGCATTTAGCTTACAAAGAGCTATTTCGAGTATCATTAGAAGTCGAGGTTTCGACTACTGGACAGGCACAGTATATACCACCAATAGAAGAGTCTGGGAGCATGACAACGAGTTTAAAGATTATTTGAGAGAAACTAGGGCCATGGCCATTGAAATGGAAACTGCAACCATCTTCACTGTTGGATTCCATAATGAAATACCAACGGGAGCTCTTTTACTCATCTCCGATCAACCCATGATTGCTGATGGGGTTAAAACCTCGAAAAGTGACAAATTAATAACAGAAAACTTCGCAGAGAAACATTTAGAAATAGGTATCGCAGCTTTGATGGAAATCAAACATAATAGAACAGCAGTGAAACACCTTAGATTCGATATTTAAAAGATATGCCAGAACTCCAATACGACGACATCCTCAGAGATCTACAAAACAAGATTTACTATCCTGTGTATTTATTATCAGGAGAGGAGGCCTTTTTTATAGATTCCATCACGAGCTTTATTGAAGAGAATGTGTTGGATGCCATGGAGCGGGAGTTCAATCAAACAGTGGTTTATGGACTAGATACCAATGTGAGCTCTTTGATTAATTTGGTAAGAAGCTATCCCATGTCAGCGAATCATCAAGTAGTGATAGTGAAAGAAGCTCAAAACTTAAAAGGATTAAACGAGCTGGAAGCTTACTTTAAAAACCCTTCAGACTCAACAATTTTAGTTTTAGCATATAAACATAAGGATTTCGACAAGAGAACCACAGTGTACAAAGCCATTAAGAAACAAGGAGTCACTTACCATTCCAAAAAGCTTTGGGAGAACAAAATCCCAAGCTGGATTCAAAGTTATATTGAAAAAAATTCATTTAAAATTAAACCGGCTGAAAGTGCTTTACTGGCAGAATACCTTGGTAATGATTTGAGCAAAATAACCAATGAACTCAAAAAACTGACCATAAGCCTTAAAAAAGGTGATTTGATTACTCCTGATGTGATTGAAGAAAACACCGGAATCAGTAAAGAGTATAATGTATTTGCATTGCAGAATGCTATTGCAGAAAAGGATATTCTCCAATGTAATAAAATAGTACAGTATTTCATAGGTGATGAGAAAAACCATTCCATTCATGGAGTTATTCCTGTACTTCATAGTTTCTTTTATAAGTCGCTTGTTTTATTCCAACTTCCCAACAAAAGTGACTCAAAAGGTGTCGCTTCAAGGTTAGGTATTCACCCAGGATTAGTTTTTCGCTATCAGCAATGTGCTAGGAACTACCAACCCATGAAACTTTTTGCCATCATTGGTTATTTAAAAGATGCCGATTTAAAGGCAAAGGGTGTGGGAGCCACTGGAAATCTAAGCAGTGGTGAAATATTGCGTGAGTTGATATTTAAGATTTTACATTAAAATTTAAGACATAAAAAAAACGCTTCAAGAAGCGTTTTTTTTACTTTATATCTATCCTCTATTTTTTAATAAACTTCTCCATCTTCTGAAACAAAATCTTTCCTAAAATGGGTTTTGTGATATATTCATCGCAACCCGCATCAAAAACCTTCTGGTAGTCTGAATTTAAAGCATAAGCCGTTTGTGCTATAATTGGCAGGTCGGGTTTGAATTCTTTAATTTTCCGAGTGGCTTCATAGCCATCAATAAATGGCATTCGAATATCCATCAGTACTATATCTATATTATCATCCTTCTGACAAAACTCAATAGCCTCCTTGCCATCCTTTGCCCAAAGCACATTAATTTTTGTCTTACGCAAAAACGTTTTTAAAAATAAAAAATTATCGTCAACATCCTCAGCTATTAAAACTGTTTTATCTGACCAATCATAGGTTTCTCTTTGGTTTTCCATTTTGCTCATCTTAATGATTCCTTTTCAAAAGTAAGAACTTTATCAGACATTTCAAAGGAAATAATATTGAATATTTTATTTTTTGTGATACATATAGGCATTAGCTTGTGCTGATGGCATCACTAGCACATCATTTATATTCACATGAGGGGGTAAACTCGCAGTATAATAAACAACATTAGCTATATCCTCTGCCGCTAAGGGTTGATAGCCACTATAAACTTTGCTAGCGGTTTCAGCATCAGTTTTCAACCTCACCATGCTAAATTCCGTTTCTACAGCCCCTGGAGCTACTTGAGTAACCTTTATACCATAGGGTAACAAATCGATCCTCATGCCTTCAGTTAGAGCATTCACTGCTGATTTGGTGGCACAATATACATTCCCATTGGGGTAAGCCATTTTTCCAGCTATGGAGCCAATGTTAATGATATGGCCTTTTCCTCTGGCTTTAAACAATGGAATAATTTCTTTACTTAAATAGAGCAATCCTTTAATATTGGTATCAATCATTTGCTCCCAATCGGAAAGTACTCCTTTATCAATTGGATTAATACCCGCTGCTAATCCTGCATTATTTACTAACACATCAATTTCTCTAAAATCATTTGGAATACTGGCAATTGCTTTTTCCACTTGTTTTTGGTCACGAATGTCAAAATTAAGAGTTAATACAGAAATATGATACTCTTTTTCAAGCTTAGATTTGATGGCGTCCAGTCTTTCTATCCTTCTTCCCGTAAGAATTAGGTTATAACAGTTTTTAGCGAATTCTATAGCGCAAGCTTCTCCGATTCCGGCGGTAGCTCCACTAATTAATGCAGTTTTATTCATGGCGATTTATTATTTATGCGATTTCTAATGCAATTTCCATCATTTCTGTGAAAGTCAATTGTCGTTCTTCAGCTGAACATTTTTCTCCTGTCACCAAGCTATCACTCACCGTTAGCAAGGTTAAGGCTTTTCTGCCATACTTTGCTGCTAAAGTATAAAGGGCAGCAGATTCCATTTCTACCACCATTACTCCAAAATCTCTCCATTTTTGATAGGGATCTACTCCATAATCGTCATTATAAAAAGTATCTGAAGCCAAAATATTACCCACTTTCACATCTATACCTTTACTTTTAGCATAATTATAAGCTTGGTTGAGTAAACCAAAATCAGCTATTGGTGCAAAATGCATTCCCCCAAAACGATGGGTATTCATACCATTATCGGTTGAAGAAGCTTGGCCTAAAACCACATCTTTAAGTTTGATATCTGGGTGAATGGCACCACAAGTACCAATACGCATTAACTTCTGAACACCATATTCCTGCATCAGCTCGTTAAGATAAATGGAAATAGAAGGTAAACCCATTCCGGTTCCCTGAACAGAAACTCGTTTACCTTTATAATAACCTGTATAACCTAACATTCCTCTCACTTCATTATAAAGAACGGCATCCTCTAAAAAATTCTCAGCAATAAACTTTGCCCTCAAAGGATCGCCCGGTAATAAAATAGATTCAGCAATATCGCCAGGTTTGGCGTTTATATGTATACTCATATTCTTATTTTTTAATTTGGGTTGATCTGTAATATCTCTTCTGCAAATTTAAAAGTTTCACGCTTCACCGAGGCAATATCTTTTGATTTTATATCACTTGCCAAAGGATGTACTCCTACTTCTGTAAAAGCATACTTTATTTTCTGATTTTCAGGGGTCCCCAAATGCTCATACATATCGAGCATAGCACTCACTTTTACAGTACCATCTTGATGTTCTGCATCTTTAAAATAATATCCCAAAAATATGGGCTGTGTTACCTTTTCAAAAGTTCGAATAGTCATTGTATTTTCAACCAAACTTTGAAGATAGGCCACTGCTTCCACTCTATAAGTCGACTGCCAATATTTACTAACAAGAGGAGGATCATCAGGATATTCAATCATTTCACCTTGAGCCAGTTTCCCAATTTGTAATCCCCAGGGGAAAGTGAGCATTTTAGTCATGTCCTCCGCCATTTCAATATTCGGTGAATAGAGAATAACTCCCGCAATATCTGGATTATCAGCTGCCAAAATTAGAGACAAGGTCCCTCCAGTTGAGGTACTCATTAATATCACCTTATCACCCAGTTGACGAGCTACTTTGAGTGCATCTTTTGAAGATTCAATAAGCTTATCTGGTGTCATATCCAATAAATTATGAGGAGTTTCTAGTCCATGCTCATGCAGACGAGGGAAATAAGCATTCATATGATATCGCTGAGCAAAATCTTCATTTAAGGGATAACCTTCATGGGGACTAGCCGAAAAACCATGGATATATAAAAGAACAAATTCTGTTTTTTCAGGAATAGAATCTGCAAAAATGATTCGACTTTCATTATCAGGTTTTATAAAATCAGTATTTTTTTCAGAATTAGATATCTGTTCATTTAATAATCCAAGATCAACTTCCTCAAACTCTTCAGGAACTTTGCCATCTACACTTGGTTGTTCAACTTTGGGTCCCATAAAAAACAACAAAGCTAAAGCCACAATTACAATTAATGCTTTTTTCATAATTAGCTAATTAGATTGATTGCTAAATTAGGACTTTTATAGAAATATGCCAAGTTTAACCCATTGACTATTTGAAACTAGTCAGTAAAAGATTTCTTTGTCAAGGAATTGTGCACATCATTAACACCCATTAATGCAGCAGAACCATACCATTCCATCAATTCCATTTGTAATACTCCAGCCTCAATGGCAGGGTCGGTATTGGTGAGTTCTTTGGCTTCCTCTATACTTTCCACATTAAAAATATAGATTCCTCTTAAATCTTGATCACCAAAAAACGGTCCAGCTAAAACTAATCTTCCTTGTTCCGCCATTAAATCTATATTTTGCATATGCGCCATCTGTAAAGCATTGGAACTATCTTTAGAAAGACTTTGGTTTGTTCCTCTTTTTAAAAATGCCATCACATATTTTTTCATTCCATAATCATCGGCCCCATATTCTATGGCTTTAATAGAATCAAAAGTCAAATCTACTTTGTCCAATGTATTCGTATTAATCTCCACATTAGGCTGACATGCAGCAAATAAGGTAGTGATGGATAATATTAGCAAAGTCTTGATTGTTTTTTTCATAAAAAGGATTTTGATTTGAGTGGGCAATTTACAAAATACACATAAATTAAAAAGCCCACAGTAGTGCCTTTTGGTTAAAATCCAATAGAAATCCCATATTACTCGACTAATACTATTGAATCCAATTGACTTTTACCAATAATCAATCAAATAATTCAGCTATAATCTGGGAATCACTTATTTGACGGGATTTTTTTTAGGCATTCTGTGAGTTTATCACCAATCAAATCATCACTATTGGCACAGTAACCAGCATATTTACATATCAATTCCTTATTGTGATCGTAAATAATGGTGTAGGGAAATGCATTAATTCCCATATCACGCCTTAAATCACCATTTTTATCTACATACACATCTATTTGCAGATCATGACCATAAACAAAAGGCTTTATTCGAGCCATATCACCATTGCAATCTAGACAGATTCCAATCACTTTGATGCCTTTATCAGAAAAGGCTTGCTCTTTCTTTTCACAAATAGAAACCAGCTGTTGACAACATTTTTGTTCATAGGTTTTAAAGAATACCACAACCATGGGCATGCTATCATTATTGAGACTACTCGCATTAACCATGCGGCCTTCTAAGGAATAAATATTGACTGAGGGAAGCTGGGCAGATAAAACTGGGGCCCATAGCAAAATCTGCAGAAGCAAGATCTGCTTGATTATTGTGTGAAACGTTTTCATTTTGAGAGGTGTTAATTTTTAAGCACATCAAATATAAGCATTTATCAATAAAAAATCAAGTGCCGGATTTACAAGAACATTTGGGACGCCTAGTAAGGTGACTCTGTTACCCTACTCTTTTCCAAACCTAAATACCCCATACAAGTAATTATCCCAAATAATAAATATCAAAGCGATAATGATAAAACTCTGACGCATGGCACTATTGGCTTGTTGAAAGAAGGTTCCAAAATCGTATAAAGCCAATGTGGCCATGGTTAAAATTTGAAGCAAATAGAAGATTCCAATATGTTTAAGGGCTGTAATAAGCATTTTCTTGGAAGTATTCAAAGCCACCAACATGATATACCAACTCAACATCACAATGATGGATAAACCAAACAACTCTAACTCCATACAATATCCATCTTGCCCCACAGCCACGCAAAAGTCAGGATGGGCCTGATCGAGCTTTAAGACAGGAGTCACATTAGAAAAAGGGGATAAGATGAAAGAAGCACCAAACTTTAATATTTGAGCATAAATCTTCTCCAACCCTAATAACCAAAGCGCATACAGTCCTATGGTACTACTTATTAATATGGATATCTTCTTGATCATGATTCTATACTTCTATCGTTACGCCAAATATAAAGAATGAAGACCACCAATCCAAAAACGATGGTCCAAACATAATCATGTATTTGGTGAAACAAATGAGGCCAAGCTTTTCCAACATAGCCCATGATGATGAATCGGGCTGCATTTAAAAAGAAAATACTGACCACAAAGATGATAAGATTCAGAAACTTATCTTTAAGTGACCATTTTCCGAAAACCACTAACGCTATGGCAAAGAGATAAAAATTATAGGCCGTACATTCAAAAATCACTTTCATGGTATAACCTGCCACTGTTATTAAAGGACTACCGGAAGTTTCAATGGGAATAAACAAAACGCTGCCTAAAGCTACAGTAGAATCAACCACAAAATCAACTAAAAAACTCATTATAAAATCGTAAACAAAAGGAATATAGACTATTCCCATTAAAGCACCCCACAAAGCAAAGGAATACAAAAGGGGTTTTAATCGCTCAAAGGCTTCGCTTCTTTTTTGCTTTTCAGCCTTCTCTTGAGCTTTTATTTTCTTCTCTTCTTTTTTTAGTTCAATCTTATCTTTAGCCAAAATCTATGTTTTTAAAATAGGTTTCCAATAATTTATCTGCTCCTTTATAGGCAGAAATTTCATCACTTAAAATACGTTCTTCTATAGATTTAAAGAGCTTTTTCACTTCTTCATTATTATAGAAATTTTGTTTTAAGTTATTCTCAATACTAGCCTGCAAGATATAATTTTTTTGCTCTTTACGCTTATAATCAAAATATCCATTTATTCTGGTCTCATTAATATAGCTATCCATGATGGTCCAAACATCGCTAATACCATCGCCGGTATATGCGGAACAAGTCTGAGTTTTAGGTATCCAACCCGATTCTGTAGGTGGGAAAAGATGAAGGGCATTGGCGTATTGACGACGAGCGAGTTCGGCTCTATTTTTATTATCACCATCTGCCTTATTGATGAGGATGGCATCGGCCATTTCCATGATTCCTCTTTTAATCCCTTGTAACTCATCGCCAGCGCCTGACAACATCAGCAATAGAAAAAAGTCGACCATACCATGAACGGCTGTCTCACTTTGACCCACTCCCACTGTTTCCACCAAAATAATTTCATATCCAGCGGCTTCACATAAAATAATACTCTCGCGTGTTTTTTGAGCGACTCCTCCAAGCGAACCTGCTGATGGGGATGGCCTAATAAAAGCATTAATATCATTGGTGAGCTTTTCCATTCTGGTTTTATCACCCAAAATAGAACCTTTAGTTCTTTGACTACTGGGGTCGATGGCCAAAACGGCTAACTTTTTATCCAGATCCTGTGTAACATGCATACCGAAAGCCTCAATAAATGTAGACTTTCCAACGCCTGGAACTCCGGTAATTCCTATTCGGAAAGACTTCCCAGAGTAAGGCAAACATAATTCTATAATCTCCTGAGCCAATTTACGATGCGCTGGCAAATTACTTTCTATCAAGGTAATAGCACGGCTTAAAATACTTCTATCACCTTTCCTGATTCCTTCTAAAAACCAAGAGGCAGGCTGCTCAGTAAGTTTCTTTCTTTTTCCTCTGGCAAAACGAGGATTTACTGTTGCTGGTTTCTCAATACCAGCTTGCACATGGAGTGCTGATTTATTGTGTACTTGTGAATCCATAATTTAATCTAAATGTATTAGAGTATGTTATCAATATCCTCTAATGTTCACCCAAAAATAGGGCTCTGCAAAGATACGATTATGGAGGATTTGTGGTGTTATTTTTTGATGAATTTAATTGATAAAAATTCCGAGTGCTTTAATCCAATCAACATCCTACATAGCATCAGTTATATCTGGCAAGCCCCTTTTGAAAAGAACATAACATCGTTTAAGGTAAAAACATAACACAAACCCATGAAATATCGACTTAAAAAAATCTTCTTAACTTTATCACCTCGCTAAAAACACAATAAAATGTCGCAATCACTCTCTTGTATTTTTGTTCATATGGTATTCCATGTAAAAAACAACTTCATAAAAATCACACCTGAAGAAGATGAAGAGCTATATGCGTATATGGGTTCGATAATAAAAGACAACATATCAATCCCAATCATCATAAATGGGGTTCCAGACCATGTGCATATCCTTTGCATCTTATCGAAAAACATGGCATTAGCAAAACTATTTGAAGAAGTAAAGATACACAGCAGTAGATGGATAAAAACCAAACATGAACACTATAAAAACTTCAAATGGCAAGGTGGGCATGGTGCTTTTTCCGTAAGTCCATCAGCAATTAATAACACCAAAAACTATATCTTAAACCAAAAAGAACATCATAAAAAGGTTGATTTTAAAACAGAGTATCTTGAGCTACTTGACGAGTATGAAATAGGTTATGACGAACAATTTCTATGGGAAGATTAAGCCGCCCTTACAGGCATTAGCGTTAACTTAAGCAAAAAGCTCTTTCAATTTGTTGCTCAAAATTTAATCGATTTTTCCTTTTCTCATAAGTACAATACCTTGATAATTTAGCTAATGAGTCGCCTGGGATATTTGGGCTGT